>CAZYUZ010000071.1:0-9406 GCA_964650775.1 uncultured Lachnoclostridium sp.
ATCCAGATCTTCCGGTGTTGTGATTTTAATATTACGATAGGAACCTTCTACAAGTTTTACTTTATGGTTTGTCATAGTTTCTACAACCATAGCATCATCTGTAATGCCTTCCGGCTCATCATCAAGTAATTTTTCATATGCTTCTTTAATGAGATGATATTCAAATGTCTGCGGAGTCTGTACCTGCCATACTTTTCTTCTATCCGGAGTCTGCGCTGCAAACCCATCCTCATCAGCAATCTTAATTGTATCTTTCACAGGCATTCCAACAACACATGCTTTGTGTTCTTTTACTGCTTCACACACACGCTCGATGGTTTCTCCATCAACAAACGGACGAGCTCCATCATGAATAAATACATATTCCGCCTCGTCAATTGCCTGAATTCCATTATGAACAGAGTGATAACGTTCTTTTCCTCCAGCAACAATTTTGCGCACTTTTCCAAAACCGTACTTTTCTACGATTTCCTGCTGGCAGTATTCAATTTCATCTTTTCCTGTCACAAGAATAATATCTGTAATCAACGGACTTTTTTCAAATGCATTCAAAGTATAATACAGAACCGGTTTATCCTTAATTAAAAGAAATTGTTTCTGTATTGCACTGTTCATTCGTTTCCCCTGGCCTGCTGCCAATACGATCGCTACATTTTTCATTAGATTCTTTCTCCCAGCTTTAAGTTCGGAACTGCATTCAGATCCCATCCATGACGTACGCCTGCCATATATTCATAATAAGCCGCCACACCGATCATTGCTGCATTGTCTGTACAGAAGATTGGTGAAGGATGATAAAATTCTATGCCATTCTTTTCACAGGCTTCTTTCATTGCACCACGAAGAGTGGAGTTAGAAGCAACACCGCCGGCAATGGCAAATTTCTTCATTCCGAAATCTTTCACTGCCATCATGGCATGCTCTACCAAAACATCAGTCACTGCCTTCTGGAAGGATGCCGCGATATCGGCTTCTACAATGGTTTCCCCTTTCATCTGCGCACCATTTAAATAATTTAATACTGCAGATTTTACACCACTGAAGCTAAAGTCATATTTTCCATCTTCAATGTGTGCCTTCGGGAATTTGATGGCATTTGCATTTCCTTCTTTGGAAAGCTTGTCAATTTTCGGACCGCCTGGATAACCAAGACCGATTGCGCGGGCAACTTTATCAAATGCTTCTCCTGCCGCATCATCTCTGGTACGTCCAATAATCTGATATTTGCCATAATCATCAACAACTACCAGATGTGTATGTCCACCGGATACAACGAGACACACAAATGGTGGCTCCAAATCCAAATTTTCAATATAGTTTGCGCTAATATGCCCTTCAATGTGATGCACGCCAACCAGTGGTTTATTTGCTGCATAGGCAATCGCCTTCGCTTCTGCCACTCCTACAAGCAGCGCACCAACAAGCCCCGGACCATAAGTAACGCCAATGGCATCCATTTCTTCCAATGTCATGCCTGCCTGTTCCAGTGCTTCTTCTATTACCTGATTAATTTTTTCAATATGCTTTCTAGATGCGATTTCCGGCACTACACCGCCATACAGCTTGTGCAGTTCAATCTGGGAAGAAATGACATTTGACAATACAGTTCTTCCGTTTTTTACGACTGCCGCAGCGGTCTCGTCACAGGAGCTTTCGATCGCTAAAATATAAACATCTTTTTCCACGATTATTCCTCTTCAAAACCCAGTTCTACAGATTTTCCATCTTTGCCCGGGTGTGTGTTACTAAATATCTTTTGTACTTCCTCCATATAAAATTCCGGTCTTGGCAGAGACGGGCTGTAATGTGTCAGCCAAAGTTCTCCCACTTCTGCCTGGGCCGCGATTTTCGCAGCTTCCTGGAACATCATATGCTTTTTGCTTTTTGCATCCGGAATCTTTTCCGGATCTCCATACATTCCTTCGCAGATGAACAAATCAGACTTCTTTGCATTTTCCACGATGGAATTTGTCGGCCTTGTATCTGTGCAGTAGGTCAGCTTGATTCCTTTGCGGGCAGGACCCATGACCATATCTGGTGTAAAAGTACGACCATCCTCCGTCATAGTCTCTCCTTTTTGGAGCTTGCTCCAGAATTTCAGCGGAATGTCTGCACTGCGGGCTCTTTCCGCATCAAATTTGCCTGCGCGGTCGATTTCCATGGTATATCCATAACAGGTTACATTATGATTGACTTTAAATGCCTTTAAGCGGTATCCATTCAATTCAAAAGTCTGCTCAGGCTCTGTGATTTCTTTGTAAATGATTGGGAATGGAAGCCCTGGCGCAATGATACGAAGTGCTCCAACCACCTTTTCAAGTCCCGGAGGTCCAATCAGAGTCAGCGGTTCTGTACGGTCAGAATTTCCCATGGTCAGCAAAAGACCCGGAAGTCCTCCAATATGATCCCCGTGATAATGAGTAAAGCAAATGGTATCAATCGGTTTAAAGCTCCATCCTTTTTCTCTGATTGCCACCTGAGTTCCCTCTCCACAGTCAATCAGCAGGCTGCTCCCATTAAAGCGAACCATTAAGGATGTCAGCCACCGATAAGGCAGCGGCATCATTCCTCCACAGCCTAACAAACAGACATCTAACATAATATTCTATCCTTCTTTTACACTTCCAGAATTTCTCTCTCCGTTACCGGAATCCGAAATTCCGCAGTCATCTTATCATAACATTGTTCGCACATATCAAACTCATGGCGAACCAGATCTTTCTCCGAAAAATAGCCCCAGTCCTTGCACACGTGCATGACCCCTTCTGCCACATGGCGTCCGGTCATACTAAGTGTTTTGCCACAGCAATTACATAAGACTTTTTCCAATACTTTTTTCTCTTTATCTTTATAAAAACGCATATGATTCCTCCCATCGTTCACCTTCGTGACAATTTTCATCATAATTGTTTTATTTCTCTATTCCTAGTGGAAATTCATACCACGAAAATGGTTAATGCTTCCACATGATCACTGCATTTTCTACCGGCTTTTCGTAAAAATTTTTACGAATGCCTTCTTTTACAAAACCCTGACGGGTGTAAAGTCCAATGGCTGCCTCATTGCTTTCACGCACTTCAAGGAAAAATTCGCCGCATTCTAACAATGCACCTTCCTCGTAGAGTTTTTTTAAGAGCATCCCGCCGATTCCTTTTCGACGATGAACGTCTTTCACAGCCACATTTGTAATTTCTCCTGCACCAGCGATACAGTAACAGCCTACATAGCCTGCTACTTCACCATCTGCAAGGGCAGTTAAAAACACAGTATCTGTTCTCTCCATGCTTTCCAAAAAGGATTTTTCAGACCACGGGAGAGAAAAATTATCTTTTTCTATTTTACAAACTTCCGCCAGATCTTCAGGCTTCATTTTTCTAACGATGATCTCGCTCATTATTTTGCTGCCTTTTCCTTTTCAGCACGTTCTCTTTCCGCCTGAGAAAGACGCAGGTAATCCGGCTGATGTTCTACCGCTGTTTCCATACGGCCTTCTTTTGCATAACACATTGCAAGTGCTGCCAATGCGCCTGCACGTTGACGGCTCATGTGTGCCGGTGCTGCCAAGTATGGTACAGTCAGTAATTCTGCAAGCTTTTCTTTATAAACAGGCCAGCCATCCCCTAAGAAAATGACTTCCCGGCCAAATGCATTTAATTTTTCTGCGATTTCTGCAATATCCACAGCCATCTGAGCTTCCAAAACCTTCAGCTCATTGCCTTCAAATTCATAAATCCCTGTATAGACCTGATTTCTTCTGGCATCCATCAATGGGCATACAATTTTATCAGTGCCGCAAAGATTATAGGCAAGTCCGTCTACTGTTGGAATAGAAATGAGCGGCTTCTTTAAAGCCAGTCCAAGTCCTTTTGCTGTGGCAGAACCAATACGAAGTCCTGTAAAAGAACCCGGACCTCCTGCTACAGCAATGGCGTCCACTGTATTTAAATCCAGCTCGATCATCTTTGCCATCTCATCCAGCATTGGGAGCAATGTCTGGGAATGTGTTTTCTTGTAATTCATGGTATATTCAGCAAGCATGGTCTCATCTTCCATCACTGCGACGGAAGCTACCAGTCCTGAACTGTCCAATGCTAAAATTTTCATCTTAATCTCCTATGGAGGTGACTGTGATCTTACGGTAATCAAAGCCCTTCTCCAGATCTTTCTCAATTTTGATTTCGGTATACTGCTGCGGCAAGATTTCTTCAATCAGGTTCGCCCACTCAATCAAGGACACGCCTTCCCCGTAGAAATAATCTTCATAGCCGATTTCTTCCATTTCTTCCACATCACCAATACGATAAACATCAAAATGATACAATGGAAGTCTGCCTTCTTCATAGACCTGCACAATTGTGAAAGTCGGACTACAGATTGGCTCCTGAATTTCAAGACCTTTGGCAAGCCCCTGTGTCAAAACAGTTTTTCCAACGCCCAGATCACCAATTAAGGTATACACAGTCCCCGCTTTCGCCTGTTCGCCAAGACGTTTTCCAAAATCAAAGGTTTCTTTTGGTGTATTTGTTTCTATAATCATTTTTATTTCCTATTTCTGTCCTACTTTGGATTTAATCCAGTCATATGCTTTGTCTAAATCTTTGCCAAAAACATCTAAAGAAAGAACACAGGCATTTTTATTTCTCATATAAAGAAACATACTTTTCTTTGTCAGTTTAATCTTGCTAAATTTGTCCCATGTTACTTTTGCTTCATTGTCACCCTGAATGGTTGTGACACCGTCTTCGTCTAAAATATAATGAATTGGCTGTGCATAGTATGGATTCACTTTAATCTGCTTTCTTGCTTTTCTTTTTAAATCAAATGGAATATAAAAAACAAACAAAAGTCCAAACACAATGTATAAAATGCGATACGCAAATGGTGTAGTATCACCTGAGATTATAGCAAGCACAATCGCAAATGCACCAAGAAGCGGCCACAAAAATCCTCCTGTATTATGACTTTTATAAAAGTCCCCTAAAGTTTTTTCATCCATCTGGAAATCAAATTCGTATCTCATGGAATCCCTCCTAATATTTGTCCTTTAAATTGTAATTATATCATATTTTTGAGGTTTATCAACAAAAATGATTTCTGTTGACATATGCTTAAGTCTATTGTACGATACTTCTAACAAAATAGAGAAAGTTCTTCGGGGCAGGGTGACCGAAAGGAATTCCCTACCGGCGGTAAAGTCCGCGACCCACACAAGTGGCTGATTTGGTGAAATTCCAAAACCGACAGTAAAGTCTGGATGAGAGAAGATACACAAAACATTTGTGCTTAAGATATTTTTAGCCCCGATTAATACTCGGGGCTTTATTTTTTTATATAGAGGAACTTTCAGAAAGAAGGACACATGAGTAACACATCAAACAAAACAAGAAAACTGGTAGAAATCGGAATGTTGGGGGCAATCGCAACCGTGCTGATGCTTTTTGAATTTCCGCTTCCATTCATCGCACCGCCTTTTTATGAACTGGATTTTAGTGAAGTACCAGTACTTGTCGGGGCATTTGCACTTGGACCTATGGCAGGCGCGACCATTGAGCTGATCAAAATTTTAATTAACCTGCTAATCAACGGTACTGCTACTGCATTCGTTGGAGAGATTGGAAACTATCTTCTTGGATGTTCTTTTATTATTCCAGCTGCGCTGATTTACAAAAAACGCAAAACAAAAAAGAATGCTTTGATTGCTATGATGGTTGGCACAATCACAATGACCATTTTTGGTTGCTTCTTAAATGCCTATATTCTTCTTCCGACATACGCTACTGCATTCGGAATGCCAATTGATTCAATCATCGGAATGGGAAGTGCAATTAATGAAAACATTACAAATGTAATGACTTTTGTAATTATGGCAGTTGCACCATTCAATATTATCAAAGGGATTGTAGTTTCCTTAATTACAATGCTGATTTATAAACATATCAGTTCAATTTTAAAAGGGAATCGCTAATGCGATTCCCACTCATCCAACTCTTCCAAAAAGTCAATGAATTCTTTTTTAGCTTCTGCAATTTTTTCTCCATCGTAGGAATTAAGTGCCTGCTCAAAATTTCTCAGAACTCTTTCCACCTGAATTCGCTTCATGCCAAGACTTTCCTCATAGATTCGCTCCCCGCGAAGTAAAAGAAATTTATTTTCTTCCTTATCACGCGGATGAATCTTCAAATAAGACAAGGTTTCCAAACGTTCTTCTATCTCTTCCTCCGTCATGTTAAGGTTTCTATCTTTAAATACCTGGCGAAGCTTTTTGCCAGTAGAATTTACCTTTACTTCCACTTCCAGAATCGAGTTAATGTCATAGGTATAAGTTACATCCACCGATTCTTTTCCCGCTTTATTTGCAGGAATATCAATCAACAGTTCTCCAAGAGATAAGTTATTAACTGCAAAGCGGCTCTCACCCTGTAATACATGAACACGGATTTTTGTCTGATCATCATTTACCGTATAAAGCGTTTCTGTACGGCTTGCCGGAATCACAGTATTTCTTTCAATGATTGGCAAAAAAACTCCATTTTCATATCGATGCTGTGCATATTCCCGCACGACTTCTGTTCCCAGAGTAAACGGGCATACATCTGTTAAAATGACCTCTTTGATTCCGTCACGACGTTCTTTCATAGCCCCCTGAATTGCTGCGCCAAGAGCAACAGTTTCATCTGGGTTCATAGTAGTGTCTGGTATCATATGGAATAACTTTGCCGCAAACTTACGGATGACCGGTGATTTCGTGGCACCGCCTACCAAAACAACTTTATTAATATCTGACAGACGGATATGCGCATCCTTTAAGCTTCGCTTGATTGGCTGGCGGATTTTTTCCAGTAGTTCCTCGCATGCTGCTTCATAATCCTCAAGGCTTACTTTATAAATATATTCTTTTCCCTCAATATTACATTTCATTTCCGCGTTTTTTGAACTGCCAAATGCAATCTTGCAGATTTCTGCCTGCTTGCGTACATGTTTTCTCGCTTTTTCGCTTAAAGTAAACGGACTCAAATCTGAATGTTTTGCATAAAACATTTTTTCCAAGACAGCAGTAAAATCTTCTCCTCCAAGGAAATTATCTCCTGCTACCGCATGGACCTCTAAAATCGTATCATAAAGCTCCAATATAGATACATCAAAAGTACCTCCTCCAAGGTCAAACACAAGAAATCTTGCCTGTCCTTTATGCTGCCACAATCCATAAGCAATTGCCGCTGCCGTCGGTTCACTGATAATTCGTTCCACTTTTAATCCCGCGAGCTCTCCAGCCCTCTTTGTAGCTCTTCTTCTGGCATCATTAAAATGTGAATTTTTTATTGCTTCCCATACTGCGCTTAAACAGAGAAGCCCCTTTATCAGGCGACAGCAGCATCTGTTCTGCTGCTGTTTCGCCTACATATATTTGACCATTCTCGCCAAGACTTACTACAGACGGAGTCATACGTTTCCCAAGACGATTCGGGATAATTTTCGGTCCTTCTTCCGTATAGTAAGCAACAAGGCTGTTTGTAGTTCCAAGGTCAATTCCTATAATCATGGATTACTTAATCTCCTTACGTAATTTTGCTGTCACAACCAGTAATTCCGAATCGCTTGGGCAAATTTCCAGTGCCTGATCGTAGTAAGACAATGCTCTTTCATACTGTTTCAGACCATGGTAATAGATTCCCATATCACGAAGTCCTTCGTAGCATTTTGGTTCACGACAGTGGGTACATCTCTGACAAACACCCATTTCTCTAAACAATGCAAAGGCTTTATCAGTTTTACCCATGTACATATAACATTCCCCTATACGCGCCATGCGCCAAGGCTTTTCCATTGCATAGTTTAAAAATGCTTCTTCCGATGCAGCACCCGTTAGATAAAATTCTTTTGCTTTTTTTGCACATTCTGCTGCTTTTGCGTCTTTATGGAGCATATAGTAAGCTCTGGCTTTCACCAGCCAGTGTCTTGCCTGAGCTCTGGCTGAAATTTTTGTTTCAAGCTTCGCAACAGATTTTTCAATCTGTTCAAGACGTTTCATCGCATCTTTGTATTCGAAAATGTCAACCATATGCTCTGCATATTCATTGTAAATGTCATACACGACAGCAAGATTTTCTATTTTATCTGAAATTGCCAGCTCATAACATTCCTTTGCTTTCTTCAGATTCTTCTGCACGGCATAGCAGTCACCAACTTTGATCATATGCCGTCTATTGCCGCGCTTTTCTCCAAGAATATTAAAATAATTGATCGCATTTTCATAGTCTTTCAGGTGTGCATACATCGTACCTATTTCCTGATAAAATTGAATGCGTTTAGGATCAATCTGCAATGCCTTTTTATAACATTCTACCGCCTTATCATACTGACGGAGAATTTCATAAACATCTGCCAAATTACTGTATGGCAGTGATTTCACAATTCCAGTTCGTTCTACGATTTCGGCAGATTTTTCCAGACATTCGATTGCCTTTTCATAGTCTCCCAAATATTTATAACAGCAGCCCATGTTGTTATAAGCTGCCCAGTCTTCCGGCTGATAGGTCAGCGCTTTCTCAAAATCTGCAATGGCTTCTGATAATCGCATCGCATCCATGTACATAAGCCCTCGACATACCAGACTGTAACAACGTTCATCGATTGCTACTTCTTTGTTGATATATTCAATTGCTTTATAAAAATGTGTTTCATCACTGTCATCACGATATAAGTCCATATAATAATCTGCAATTCGCTCATTTAAGCCGCGATAGTTCGAATCAAATTCCAATGCTTTTTCAAAGCACTCTACCATCTTCTGCTTATCTCCCATTCCGGAATAACAGCACCCCACACTGTGCAAATATCCCGGTGTATTGCCATAATCCTCTTTCGCAGCCTGATAGGATTTTAATGCCTCATCAAATTTTCTCAAATCACGCTGCAAATCTCCCAAAATCATCAGATACTGATTTCTGGATGGATTTTTTGCAATTGCTTTCTTTACATACTGAACTGCTGTTTCGATCTCATTGTTATCCCAGTAAAGCAGACCTGTTTCATATTCAATTTCCGAAACATCTTCAATATCTGTATTTTTAGGATCAACTTTCTCAATCAACTTCTCTACAATCTCTAGCGGAACCTTTCTATCTTCAGGGCTTTGTGCAAGATTACGTAATACTTTCACTTCCAAAAGCTTTAATTCGTCTGAAAACTGTACATTTTCTTCTTTTGCTCTGTCAATGACTGTCTTTGCATCTTTATACTGACGATATAAGAAAAACACTTTCGCAGCCAGCAGATATGGCTTATAGAAGTTTGGATAGATTTCAATAGCACGATAATAATCATCCACAACCTGCTGTGCTCTCTGCATTTTAAAGCAGGCTTCCTGCCGGATTAGAAATGCAGGATAATATCTAGGTTCTATTGC
>CAZYUZ010000072.1:0-9239 GCA_964650775.1 uncultured Lachnoclostridium sp.
AGGTCGGGCTTGATAACATACCTGAAAGCCTGGCAGAGACTGCTAAGAAACGTTTAGAATATCCTGAAGCTACGCTGAAGGAATTAGGGGAGTTGATGGAGCCGCCATTGGGAAAATCCGGTGTGAACCATCGATTGAAAAAATTAAGCGAATTAGCAGAAGACTTGAGGAGTCATAAGGAGGAGAAACTATCATGATAAAAAAAAGTATGACAATTCAGCTTCAGTCTGGATTGGAAGCTCGTCCGGTAGCGCTCTTAGTGCAGGTGGCAAGCCAGCATGAGTGCAGCATTTATGTGGAAGCCGACAACAAAAAAGTAAATGCAAAAAGTATTATGGGTATGATGACCTTGGGACTTGCACCAGGTGAAAAAGTAACTGTAACTGCAGATGGAGCAGATGAAGAAGAAGCAATTCAGAGCATCGAGCAGTATCTGTCCGCAAAATAAGAAAGCAAAAATAATGGCTCTGCTACAAATGTGGCAGAGCCATTTTAAGAGGTAGAAAATTATGGCAAAGGATATGACATTGGGGAGTCCGGCAAAGCACATCATTGCTTTTGCAATTCCGATATTTATTGGAAGCTTATTTCAACAATGTTATAACATTGTTGATACGATGATCGTGGGCCGTTTCGTCGGTGTGAATGCACTGGCAGCGAGAGCATTGCTGATAAAAATCATTGGAACGAACTTTGGGTATGCAGGAAGCTGTTTTTGTGATCCGGCAGCATGGGTTGCAGCCTTGATTCCACTCATACCTTTGTATTATTATCGTATTAGACAGGCGCAACAGCGCATAAAGGGGTAAATGAAAGATGAAATTAGAAAAATTACGCAGTTTAATGAAAGAGAATGGCATTGACTACTATGTGATTCCAACAGATGATTTTCATGCTTCAGAATATGTAGGTGCTTACTTTGAAACAAGAAGCTGGATTTCCGGTTTTACAGGAAGTGCTGGAACTTTGCTGGTAGGACATGATTTCGCAGGACTTTGGACAGACGGAAGATATTTCTTACAGGCAGCAGGACAGCTGGAAGGAACAGGCATCGACCTGATGAAAATGGGTGTGGAAGGTGTTCCATCTCTGGTTGAATATTTGAAAGAAAATTTAAGCGCAGACAAGACTCTTGGATTTGACGGAAGATGTGTCAGCGCAGACTTCATAGAAGAATTAAAAACAGCGATGAACGGTGCAGAGATTAAAATCGTTTACGATAAAGATCTGGTAGGTGAAATGTGGGAAGACCGTCCGGCACTTTCCAGAAAACCGGCATGGTTTTTGGAAGATGAAAGCTGCGGTGCATCCTTTAAGGAAAAACTTGCACTTGTTCGGGAAGAAATGAAAAAGAAAGCTGCGGGAAGCCTTCTTTTGACATCTCTGGATGAGATTGCATGGCTGTTTAATATGCGTGGTGATGACATCGCATTTAATCCGGTGGTATTGTCTTTCTGCATTATTACAGAAAAAGAAGTGCGTCTGTTTATTCAGAGAGGATCCTTAAACGCAGAGCAGGAAATGAAACTTGTCATGGCTGGCGTCATGCTGGATGGTTATCTGAATATATATGATTACATGAAAACTTTGAATGTGGCAAGTATCTGGGTAAATGATCAGAAAACAAGCTATGCCTTAATGGAAAATATTCCTGAAGATGTTCGTGTGATCAAAGGAATGACTCCGGTTGCTTATACAAAATGTGTGAAAAACGCAAAAGAACAGGAAAATATGAGAAATGCCCACTTAAAAGACGGTGTGGCAATGACAAAATTCATGTACTGGTTAAAGCGTAATGCGGGCAAAACGGCAATGACAGAGCTTTCTGTGGCAGAATGCGTAAAAGGATTCCGCAAGGCACAGAAGGGTTTTGTGGAAGAAAGCTTTGCTACAATTTGTGGCTATGGACCACACGGAGCGATCATTCACTATAGTGCTACAGAAGAAACAAGTGCAGAAATCAAACCGGAAGGTTTGCTTCTTGTAGACAGCGGTGCCCAGTATCTTGAGGGAACAACAGACATTACAAGAACATTTGCAATGGGTCCGGTCACAGAAGAAGAAAAAAGAAATTTCACAACGGTTCTTCGCGGAAACTTAAGACTTGGCTGTGTGAAGTTTAAAGAAGGCTGTACAGGTGAAAATCTGGACATGATCGCACGTCAGCCATTGTGGGAAGCAGGTCTTGATTATAATCACGGTACAGGTCACGGAATCGGCTTTGTATTAAATGTTCACGAAACACCTGCAAGAATCAACTGGAAGAGACGCACCGGTTATGGGGAAAATGATCCATTTAAACCAGGCATGATCGTGTCAAATGAACCTGGCTTCTACAAGGAAGGCGCCCACGGCATCCGACTGGAAAACCTGATTCTTTGTCAGGAGGCAGAAGTCACAGAATATGGCCGTTTCTTAAATTTTGAAACATTAACACTTGTTCCATTTGACTTGGATGCGGTAGATGTGACATTATTAGATAGTAAAGAAAAACAGTTGTTGAATGATTATCACAGCAGAGTATACAATGAACTTTCAGCATATATGTCAGAAGAAGAGCTGGCATGGCTGAAAAATGCGACAAGAGCCATTTAAGGAGCGTACATGGAAGCATATAGTGGATTTGCAAAAGTTTATGATTTGTTTATGGACAACATTCCTTATGAGGAATGGACGGACTATGTAAAAGGACTTCTTGCAGAAGAAGGAATCAAAGATGGAATCCTGCTGGATTTGGGCTGCGGTACCGGAAGTGTGACAGAACTTCTTGCAGAGGCAGGTTTTGACATGATCGGGATTGACAATTCCGAGGAAATGTTAGACATTGCCATGGAAAAGCGTGATGAATCCGGTCTTGATATTCTCTACCTTTTACAAGATATGAGAGAGTTTGAACTTTACGGCACTGTGAGAGGTGTGGTAAGCATCTGTGATTCCATGAATTATATTCTGGATGATGAAGATTTACTGGATGTGTTCAAGCTGGTGCATAACTATCTTGATAATGAAGGGATCTTCATCTTTGACATGAACACCAGGTATAAGTACGAAAATATTCTTGCAGATAATACATTTGCGGAGGATAGGGAAGAATCCAGCTTCATCTGGGAAAACTACTATGATGAAGAGGAAGAGATCAATCAGTACGATTTATCCCTGTTTGTTCTGGAAGAGGACGGCAGATACCGCAAATATGAAGAAACACATTTGCAGCGTGCATACACGAAAGAAATCGTAGAAGAATTAATTAAAGAATCTGGTCTGGAACTTCTTCATGTGTACGATGCATTTACAAGAGAATTACCGGCAGAGGATTCTGAGCGAATCTATTTCGTGTGCAGAAGACCTGCCAGATAGGAGATTATGAAAATGGGAGATTATATTGTTAGAGCCATGGCGGCTGACCAACAGATTCGCGCCTTTGCAATTACTTCCAGAGAACTGGTGGAAAAGGCGAGAGAATCTCACAATACAAGCCCGGTTGCAACAGCAGCACTTGGAAGACTCCTTAGTGCAGGGGCAATGATGGGTGTGATGATGAAGGGGGATAAAGACATTTTAACCCTTCAGATGAAAGGAAGCGGTCCACTGGGCGGAAACACTGTCACAGCAGACAGCAAAGGAAATGTAAAGGGGTATGTAGATAATCCGAATGCAATGCTTCCACCAAATGCAGAAGGAAAGCTGGATGTCGGCGGTGCCATTGGAATTGGTATTTTAAATGTCATCAAAGACATGGGGTTAAAAGAACCATACAACGGTTCCTGCGAATTAAAGACAGGAGAGATTGGTGATGATCTGACCTACTATTTTGCAACCAGCGAACAGGTGCCATCTGCGGTAGGTCTTGGAGTTCTTATGAACAAAGACAATACAGTCAAACAGGCAGGCGGATTTATCATTCAGTTAATGCCATTTGTTGCGGAAGAGACTGTAGATAAGCTGGAAGCAAAACTTGCAAATGTAAAAAGTGTTACTTCTATGCTGGATAGCGGATTTACACCGGAAATGATCTTAGAAGAACTTTTAGGAGAATTTGGTGTAGAAATCACAGATACGATGCCAACACAGTTTTACTGCAACTGCGATAAAAAACGTGTAGAAAAAGCGCTCATTAGTATAGGTCGTAAAAATTTAAATGAAATGGTTCAGGATGGAAAGTCAATTGAAGTGGGCTGCCATTTCTGTAACACAAAATATGAATTTACTGTAGAAGAGCTGAAAGAGTTAATCAAAAGGAGTAAATAATATGAATTACGGGTTTGTCAAAACAGCGGTAGTCACTCCGAAAATCAAGGTTGCTGATGTAGCACATAACGGAGCGGAAATTGAAAAATTAATGAAGGAAGCATCCGAAAACGGTGCAAAAATCATCGTTTTCCCAGAACTTTGTTTGACTGGGTATACTTGTGGAGATTTATTCTCTCAGGATCTCCTGGTTTTCAGCGCAAAAGAAGAACTGATCAGACTTGTAAAGATCAGTGAAGAACATGCGGGTTTGTTTTTCGTAGGACTTCCATGGGAACACCGCGGAAAACTCTACAATGCTGCGGCAGCTTTTGAAGGCGGTCAGCTGCTTGGTATCGTACCAAAGACCTGCCTGCCAAACCATGCGGAATTTTCAGAAAGCAGAACTTTTGCACCGGGAAAGAAAGGTTATGAATACATTGATTTTGAAGGTGAAATGGTTCCGTTTGGTACAAGCCTGTTATTTACTTGTGAAAATGAAAAAAATCTGGTGGTGGCTGCAGAAATCTGTGAAGATTTATGGGTGCCAAATCCACCAAGCGTTTCCCATGCACTCCATGGAGCAACGGTGATCGTAAACCTTTCTGCAAGTGATGAAACAACCGGAAAGAGCGAATACAGACGTCAGCTCATTGCAAATCAGTCTGCAAGACTTTTCTGCGGTTATGTTTATGCATCTGCGGGAGAGGGAGAATCTACAACAGATTTGGTATTTGGTGGACACAACCTGATTGCTGAAAACGGAACAATTTTAGCAGAATCGGAAAAATATAAATGTGGTATCACATACACAGACATCGATCTGGAACGTCTCGTTGGTGACAGACGTAAAACCACAACCTTTGTAACTGAAAACCCAGTGGATGATGATTATCTGGAAATCGACTTCACATTAAAAGAAACACCGCTGATGCTGACAAGAACCATCGATGCATCTCCATTTGTTCCGGCTGAACAGAAAAAATGGGCAGAACGATGTGAAGAAATCCTCACAATTCAGGCAATGGGTCTGAAAAAGAGACTGGAACATACAAACTGCAATCATGCAGTCATTGGTATTTCCGGAGGTCTGGATTCCACACTGGCACTGCTTGTGGCTGCGCTGGCATTTGATTTCCTTGGAAAGCCAAGAAGCTGTATCCGTGCGGTAACAATGCCATGCTTTGGCACAACAGACAGAACTTACAACAATGCCTGCGAACTGACAAGACGTCTTGGGGCAGAACTTCAGGAAGTAGACATTAAAAATTCTGTTCGCACACATTTTGCAGATATTGGACAGGATGAAAATAATCACGATGTCACTTTTGAAAATGCACAGGCGAGAGAACGTACCCAGGTGCTGATGGATATTGCGAACCAGCTTGGCGGTATGGTCATTGGTACGGGTGATATGTCAGAACTTGCACTTGGCTGGGCAACTTATAACGGTGACCACATGTCCATGTACGGTGTGAATGCCTCCGTACCAAAGACACTGGTTCGTCATCTCGTTCACTATTATGCAGAAAACTGTAAGGACGAAAAACTTGCAGAAATTCTCTTAGATGTTTTAGATACACCGGTAAGCCCGGAACTTCTTCCACCAAAGGATGGAGAGATTGCGCAGAAAACAGAAGACCTTGTAGGTCCATACGAGCTTCATGACTTCTTCATGTACTATATTTTAAGATATGGATTTGCACCGGCGAAAATCTATATGATGGCGCAGGCTGCATTTGCGGGAGAATATGATAACGCTACAATCAAGAAATGGCTGAAGACATTCTACAGAAGATTCTTTTCACAGCAGTTCAAACGTTCCTGTCTGGCAGACGGACCAAAGGTTGGTTCTGTTGGAGTTTCACCAAGAGGTGATCTGAAGATGCCAAGTGATGCATGTGCAGCATTGTGGTTAAAGGAAATGGAAAAATTAGATTAATGGAAAACATAAATTAGGGAGATTCCACAACGGAATCTCCCTAATTTATTCTGTACGCTTTGAAATGATTTTTTTTATTGGCTTTTCTAAAAACCAGATTCTGCATTGATCAATGAGCACACATACAGCAAAGACGATCAGTACCTTTTGTGCCATGTGTACAAAAACATGATTAGAACCAATCTGATTGATATTTGGTGAAATCGTCCACCAGATATATTCCCTTACCAGCGGATTATCGTGAATCAGATAAACTGCCAAAACAGAACCACTGATGAGGTTAATGATTTTACTGTAGAATGGTTTCAATCCCAACGCGACAACCAGTAATGCTGAAGAAATCAGAACACTGAAAATTGGGAAATATTTTGTCACATCTCCAATTAATTCCCAGCTTTGGAAAGTAAGTCCTTTGATGCCGGTTCCGGCACTGATGATAAACCATAAGCCGATTAAAACAACCCAAATGCCTCGCCAGCACCATTTGTTCTGTAAAATCTTTGTCTGGAAACCATGTAATTGAATGTAAGCTCCAATAAAATACAGGAAAATAAACTGTTCAAATCCATGAGTTGTGCTCCAGAAGGTTTTGGTATCAAAAAGTGGAGTTACAAAACGAATTACAAACAGGAGTGTAAGTAGTTTTACGAACTGTTTCTGCTCCAGATTCTTTAGGAATGGATTTAAAAATGGAACCATCAGGCAAAGTAAAAGATAGCAGGTAACAAACCAGTTTTCTCCAGACCAGAAAGGAAGCACGGCTTCCTTTATAGATTCACCACTCAGAACTTTCAATCCGGTTATGTGGAATATGAAAACAATGATCCACGAATAAAACAGCATTTCAGCAAAGAGCTTTACAATGCGTTTTCCTTTCATCGCAGAATTTATCATATAATAGCCGGTAATAATTACAAAAAGGTCATTTGCGAGATCTGCCCCAAAAGAAATTAGTTGCAAGGCTAAAATTCTTAAGGAGTAGTTTTCTGGTGAAAAAGGTGCCATTGCATAGGCAATTCCGTGTGCGTAATAATGTCCTGCAATAACCATAAGAATGCACAGGATTCTTAACAGCTCTATTACAGAATTTCGTTGTCGTTTTGTTTCGCTCATATAAATAATCTCCCTCATATCATAGGGAAATTATAACTTAATTACATCAACTCTGCAATCCTCGTGACAGCCACATAAATCTCAGAAATGCGATACCATGTGCGGTAATCTACCACACCGGTCTGAGGAAGATTAAACACGGATTGGAAAATTCTTACTGCATTCGCCGTTGCATTTCCATAAATCCCATCCTCGGCAACTCTCGGGATTGCCGGATAAGATTCCGAAATCGTATTTAACTGCTCCTGAATGGTCAGTACATTTTCCCCATAAGAACCCACTTCCAGATCATATCCGGGGAAAGATACCGGCACGCCGGAAACTTCTTCCGCAGTCGCAATATAAATGCTGTCCCCGTAGTAGTAGCGAAGAATCTCGCTGGCACTGTAACCACGCTTGCCTAAATCCTGAGAGCCCCACTGGGTCATCCAGTTTGGACAGGTCACGCGCTCGCCGTCACAATATTGTGTCAGGATTGGCTGCTTGATCCCAGGTCTGGCCAGATAATTTCCATACATTTCATCTACAATCTGAGAAATGGTATCAAAAATATTTCTGCCATAGACAAATTTATGGTCAAAGGCGGTGGAGGAAGTGATGGTAAAATCATAGCCCTGATTCCGATAGAATTCTGTAAATACGCGGTTTAGCGTAAATGACATAATCGCCAGGACATTTGCGCGGATTGCGGCATCCGTCCATGTGGCATAGATTTCGCAGGAAGCGACATTTTTGATATAATCCCGATAACGAACCCAGTAATTCTGTGCGGTGTCATCGGATGGAACACCATCATGCACGATGATATATTCAGGGATTACCACTCTGTTTAAAACAATCTCCCCGGTTTCGGCGCTTTGCACGATTTCAGGCTCTGCAATCTTCGGAGGATAATTGCCAAAAAGCGTGTGCGGCGGGATTACGATTCTTGTAAACAGTTGATTTTCTTCGATTGGTGTTAGCCGGACTTCCAGGATTGCGGTAGTATCCGGAAGAATTTCATTGCTGGAAATTTCCGCAGGCTCGTATCCTTCGGCTTCTACATCTACGGTATATTCTGCATAAGGCTGCGGTTCACTTGGAGAAATGCTGTAGGCAATATCCGGAGCCTCCAGTTCGATTTCATCTGTCAGCCCCGATTCGTTGGTGGTAAGTGTATAAAGCACATTGTCAGGCATTCCGCTGACATATACCCGGACTGTGGCACCGGCAACCGGGCGGTTGCCAATGATTGTAACGACATTGATTTGAAATTTACCTTGCAAGACAATCACTCTTTTTCATCTATTACTGACAGCATATGCATTCTGCCATGGAATGTTCCTAAAAAAATACAAAAAAAGCGGGTATGTTCATAGAAAATTAAGAAATGTTCAAGGAAAAATAGTTTGATTTTCTGAAATTATTGTATATAATAAGTAAGAATTGAGAGACTATGGCAATAATTAGAAATAGAGAAGAATGAGAAAGGAAAAAACTATGTTTGAAAGTATGACAGGATCTCAGGATATCGGGATTGACTTAGGAACTGCCAGCATTCTTGTTTACATCAAAGGCAAGGGTGTTGTTTTAAAAGAGCCGTCAGTAGTAGCATTTGACAGAGATACAAACAAAATCAAAGCCATTGGAGAAGAAGCAAGATTAATGCTTGGTAGAACTCCTGGCAACATTGTAGCTGTTCGTCCGCTTCGTCAGGGCGTAATCTCTGATTACACAGTAACTGAAAAAATGTTAAAACATTTTATCCAGAAAGCTGTTGGAAAGAAAAACTTTAGAAAACCTCGTATCGCTGTTTGTGTACCAAGCGGTGTAACAGAAGTTGAAAAGAAAGCTGTAGAAGATGCAACTTACCAGGCAGGTGCAAGAGAAGTATCGATCATCGAAGAACCAATCGCAGCAGCAATCGGTGCAGGAATTGATATTGCAAAACCATGCGGAAACATGATCGTAGATATCG
>CAZYUZ010000073.1:0-9134 GCA_964650775.1 uncultured Lachnoclostridium sp.
TATCCTGGTCATATGACCAAAGCAAAACGTATGATGCAGGAAAATATCAAATTGATCGATCTGGTAATTGAGCTTGTAGATGCGAGAGCTCCATTGTCCAGCAAAAATCCGGACATTGATGAGCTTGGCAAGAACAAATTCCGATTAATTTTGTTAAATAAGGCAGACCTTGCGAGTGATAAAGGGAATGCCGTGTGGACAAAATATTTCGAAGAAAAGGGATATTATGTTGTAAAGATTAATTCCAGAAGCGGTGCAGGTATGAAGCAGATTTCTGCAACCATCATGGAAGCATGTAAAGAAAAGATTGAGCGCGATAGAAAACGTGGTATTTTGAACCGTCCGATTCGAGCTATGGTCGTAGGAATCCCAAATGTAGGAAAATCTACATTTATCAACAGCTTTGCTGGAAGAGCAGCGGCAAAAACCGGCAATAAACCAGGTGTTACAAAAGGTGCCCAGTGGATTCGCTTAAATAAACAGGTGGAATTGCTTGATACACCGGGGATTTTATGGCCTAAATTCGAAGATCAGGCAGTGGGTGTCAAACTGGCAATCTTAGGCTCTGTGAATGATGAAATCTTAAATATTGAAGAACTTTCCATGGAACTGATCAAGCTTTTGGAAGAACATTTCCCAGAAGCAATCAGTGAAAGATATCAGATTGAAAAACAGGAAGAACCGCTGAAAGTTCTCGAAGAAATTGCAAGAGTACGTGCATGTCTGTTGAAAGGAAATGAATTAGACATTTCTAAGGCGGCAAATATTCTGATTGATGATTTTAGAAGTGGAAAGCTGGGAAAATTGACTCTTGAATTCCCACAGGTAAGTGAGTAATATATTAGAGTGTTCGTGTGAAACGACTGGAAACTTGACTTTGGGAGACATCAAATGTTAAAGAAGAATATGAAAGATACAGAATTAGAAGAAGTAATTGATTTAGATGAGATTGATGATCTGGAAGAAATCAATCTGGATATCATTGATCTTGATAAAGAATCAGTTGAGGAAAAAGATTTTTCGTGGAAGAGAGAAATCTTAAGTACCGTTGTTTATCTGCTGGTAGTTGTTGCATTGACCTTCCTGTTTGTACAGTTTGTAGGTCAGAGAACCCATGTAAATGGAGATTCTATGAATGTTACGCTGGAAGATGGAGATAACCTGATTGTGGATAAATTGAGCTATCGTTTTAAAGACCCGGAACGCTATGATATCATTGTGTTCCCTTATCAGTATCAGGAAAAAACTTACTATATTAAGAGAATTATCGGACTGCCAGGAGAAACTGTACAGGTCATTGATGGTTTGGTTTATATTGATGGGGAAATGCTGGATGAATCCTACGGCAAAGAAGTCATGGAATATGCCGGTGTTGTATCTGAACCGATTACACTTGGGGAAGATGAATATTTTGTTCTCGGAGATAACCGAAATAACAGTTCTGACAGCCGTGATCCGAGTGTGGGAAATATTCATGAGGATCAGATTATTGGCAAAGCCTTTATCAGAATCTGGCCACTGAACAAGTTTGGTATTTTAAAGCACCAGTAAGGATGTAATATGACAAAAAAGGAAGAACAGGAATTAAAACGACAGGCAAAGCTTGAAAAAGAACGTGCCCGTATTGAGGCGATGAAGGTCTATGAGAAGGAATACGAATCTCATGGCTGGATCTGCGGGATTGACGAAGTGGGCAGAGGACCGCTTTGCGGACCTGTAGTTGCAAGCGCAGTGATTTTGCCGAAGGACTGTCAGATTCTTTATTTGAATGATTCAAAGAAGCTTTCTGAAAAGAAAAGAGAAGAGCTCTATGATGTAATTATGGAGCAGGCGATTGCGGTTGGAGTAGGTATGGCAAGTCCTGAGAGAATTGATGAAATCAATATTTTACAGGCAACTTATGAAGCTATGCGTCAGGCAATTTCCAGCTTGAAGGTAAGACCGGCAGTGCTGCTGAATGATGCTGTGAGAATTCCGGACGTGGAGATTCCACAGATTCCGATCATCAAAGGGGATGCAAAGAGCGTGTCAATTGCTGCGGCAAGCATCATTGCAAAAGTGACAAGAGACCGTATGATGGTAGAATATGACCGCATGTATCCTGGTTATGATCTGGCATCAAATAAAGGGTACGGTACAAAGGTACATATGGAAGCACTGAAAACAGTGGGACCATGTGAAATTCACAGAAGAACATTTATCAAAAATATTATATAGGAGTCTTATGCAAAATAATCGTCAGGTGGGGGATGCACACGAGACTCGGACAGTTTTGGAATTAGAAAAACTGGGATATAAAATATTAAAAAGAAATTTCCGTTGTAAAATAGGAGAAATTGACATCATAGCCCTTCATCAGGGCTATTTGGTGTTTATAGAGGTAAAATATCGCAAAAACGCAAAAGCCGGTTATGCGGCAGAAGCTGTGACGTGGAAAAAACAGCAGATCATTAGTCGTGTGGCTGATTATTATATTAGAACGCATTGCCGTAAAATACCATCCTGCAGATTTGACGTAGCAGCATTGGATGGTGAAACATTTACCGTCTATGAAAATGCATTTGAATATGTTCCGAAAGGATATTAAACGATGATAGAAGCAATGAAAGAAATGAATTGGAATGTGAAAGAACAGGAAAGTACGATTACCCTGAAAGAATTGTATGAAGTACCTTTTTTTACATTTGAACATCTGGAAAAGACAGGAATGGTCATGCATGGATTTTCTACCCGTATGGGTGGCGTGAGTACGGGAGATTGTGCGACCATGAACTTAAGCTTTGAACGTGGAGATTCAGAAGAAGCAGTGCGCACAAATTATGAGCTTTTAGGAGCTGCCATGGGTTTTCGTACGGATTCACTGGTGTTTTCAAAACAAACACATACAACGAACGTACGTGTTGTAACGGAAGCAGATCGTGGGAAAGGGTTCCTGCGGGAACGTGATTATACAGATGTAGACGGTTTAATTACCAATGTGCCGGGAATTACGCTGGCGACATTTTATGCGGACTGTGTGCCGTTGTTTTTTGTGGATCCTGTACATAAAGCAATTGGACTATCACACTCTGGATGGAAGGGGACTGCCCACAAAATCGGGAAAGTGACAGTAGAAAAGATGACTGAACAGTACGGAACGGATCCGAAAGATGTGTTGGCGGCGATCGGGCCTTCCATTTGCCAGTCCTGTTATGAAGTCAGTGAAGATGTCATTAATCAGTTCAAAGAAGCATTTGAAGAAAAATACTGGCCGGAATTGTTCTATGCAAAAGAAAATGGTAAATATCAGTTAAACCTCTGGCGTGCCAATGAGCTGATCTTTGAAGAAGCGGGGATTTTAAAAGAACATTATTCAACGACCAATGTCTGTACCTGCTGTAATCCGGGATATTTATTTTCTCACAGAGCATCCAATGGAAAACGCGGAAATTTAGGTGCATTTTTGCAGATAAAAAAATAGAATCATAGTAATTTAAAAGGGAATGATGCGCATCATCATTCCCTTGATTTTTTTAATGAAGTGATTTTTCCTGTAAATGTTTTTTGATTGCTTCAAAGCTTTCGTCGCTTAATACGTGTTCGATCAAACATGCGTCTTCAGCAGCAGTTTTGTCTGAAACACCAAGCATTTTAAACATTTTTGTAAGAATGGTATGGCGTTCATAAATTGCTTCTGCCTGAGCCTTGCCTTCTTCTGTCAAAGTGATAAAACCTGCATCGCTGACAACAATCAGTTCCTTTTCGCGTAAATGTTTCATCGCTACGCTGACACTTGGCTTTTTGAAATTTAACTCAGTTGCAATATCAACAGAACGAACTACCGGAAGTTTTTTACTTAAAATATAGATGGTTTCCAGATAATTTTCGGCAGACTCGTTTTTTTTCATAACATTTCCTCCTGAAAGAAGTTCTCAATGCATAATAACACATTTCTAATGGAAAAGAAAGTCTTTTCGTCGTATAATATAATCAAGAATGGAATACTACAATAAAGGAGGCGGATATATGAAAATAAGATTTTTAGGTGCTGCACATGAGGTAACAGGATCCTGTACGCTGCTTGAAGCAGGCGGCTATAAGATTCTTGTAGATTGTGGTATGGAACAGGGTGCGGACACGTACGAAAACTGTGAGATTCCGGTTTTGCCGGCAGATATTGACTGCGTTTTATTGACACATGCTCATATCGATCATTCGGGAAAAGTGCCGATGCTGGTTGCGCAAGGGTTTCATGGACAAATTTATTGTACTGGTGCAACGAGAGTGTTGTGTGACATGATGTTGAAAGATTCTGCGCATATTCAGGAATCTGAAGCAGAATGGAAAAATCGCAAGGCGGAGCGTTCTGGTGCTGCAAAATATGTACCGCTTTATACAATGCAGGACGTGGAAGCAACAATGCCGTTGTTTGTACCATGCGATTATGAAAAGAGTTATCAGCTTTACGATAATGTGAAGCTCAGATTTATTGATGCGGGTCATCTGCTTGGATCCTCCAGTATTGAAGTGACGGTAACAGAAGGTGATGTGACAAAAGTCATATTGTTCTCAGGGGATGTGGGAAATGTTGACAGACCGTTGATCAAAGACCCGATGAAGCCGGAAAGAGCGGATATTGTGGTGATTGAATCCACCTATGGAAATCGCTATCATGGTGCGCGTGCGGATCACATTTCTCAGATGACAAGGATGATTCAGGAAACCTTGGATCGAGGTGGAAACCTTGTAATTCCGGCATTTGCAGTGGGCAGAACGCAGGAAATGTTATATTTGATCCGCCATATCAAAGATAACAATCTGATTAAAAATCATCCGAATTTTCAAGTGTGGGTAGACAGTCCGATGGCGGTAGAGGCAACGGAAATCTATACCGGTAATGTCATGGGATATTATGATGAAGAAGCGATGGAATATATTCGAAATGGCATTGATATTCTTCATTTTAATGGGCTGCATAAATCTGTCACAAGTGCGGATTCGATTGCGTTAAATGCTGATAAAACACCGAAAATTATCATTTCAGCCAGTGGTATGTGTGAGGCGGGACGTATTCGTCATCATTTGAAACATAATCTTTGGAGAACTGAAAGTACGATTCTGTTCGTAGGCTATCAGTCTGTAGGAACTCTGGGAAATAAACTGTTAAATGGAGCCACAAAGGTAAAACTTTTTGGCGAAGATGTGCAGGTGAATGCACACATTGAAAAGATGGACGGAATCAGCGGTCATGCAGATCTTGGTATATTATTAGATTGGCTGGGAAATTTAAAAGAAGCACCAGAGAAGGTATTCGTAAATCATGGAGAAGATCTTGTGTGTGATGAATTTGCAGAGACTATCAAAAATTCACTTGGCTTTTCGACGGCGGCACCGTATAATGGAGCGGTGTATGATTTGTTGACAGGAGAATGTCTGGAAGAAGGCAACAAAGTGCGTATCCGCAAAGAAGAGCCTGTCCTAAAAGGAAAAAAAGTATCTGTAATTTTCGAAAATCTGCTTAGAGCAGCCAGAAGACTTATGGCTGTTGTAGAAAAAAGCAGCGGATTTGCGAATAAGGATATCAAAAAATTTACAGCGGAAATAGATGCGCTGTGTGATAAATGGGAGATTTAGAAACGTGTCGGATTTAAATACTGTTTTAGAGGAA
The DNA here is from genome assembly GCA_964650775.1 of uncultured Lachnoclostridium sp. Taxonomy (GTDB): domain Bacteria; phylum Bacillota; class Clostridia; order Lachnospirales; family Lachnospiraceae; genus HGM12587. The sequence continues at coordinate 5,648 of CAZYUZ010000073.1, forward strand.
CGAAAAGAGAGATCGATTATTGTTGGTGTGGATTTGGGAACTACCGATGATTTTGCAGAATCTATGGAGGAACTGGCGGCACTTGCAGAAGCCTGCAATATGGAGGTTGTCTGTGTGGTGACTCAGAAAATGCCTGCAATTCATCATTCTCTTTATATAGGAACAGGAAAGGTTGCAGAGGTTCGTGAATATGTACAGAACCTCTGGGCTGATGTGGTTATTTTTGCAGACACTCTGACGCCATCCCAGCTGCGAAATCTGCAGCAGGAACTGGATACTGCAGTGATGGATAGAACGAACCTGATTCTAGAGATTTTCTCTAAAAGAGCCAGAACGAGAGAAGCAAGACTGCAGGTGGAAGTGGCAAATTTACAGTATATTTTACCGAGACTGGTAGGTATGCATGAAGCACTCAGCCGTCAGGGCGGTGGCAGCGGTCTTGCCAATAAAGGTGCCGGTGAAAAGAAGCTGGAACTTGACAGACGTAAGATCGAACATCGTTTGGCACAGCTTCGAAGAGAGCTGGAAGATGTGTCAAAAGACCGTCAGACGCAGAGAAAACAGCGAGCAAATTCCGGAATTCCGCGTGTTGCACTGGTAGGCTATACCAATGCCGGAAAATCAACGATGATGAACCAGATGTTATCGACTTATGGTGGTCCGGAAGAAAAGCAGGTCATGGAAAAAGATATGCTGTTCGCTACATTGGAAACAACGGTCCGAAACATTAAAATCGACAGAAACCGACAGCTGCTGCTGTCTGATACGGTAGGATTTATCAATCATCTTCCACATGGACTTGTGAAAGCTTTTAGGTCGACTTTAGAGGAAGCCTGCGAGGCAGATTTGATTTTAAATATCATTGATGCATCGGATCCACATCATAAACAGCATATTAAGGTCACAGAGGATACTTTAAAAGACTTAAATGTAGGCGATGTGCCAATGGTATATGTATATAACAAGGCGGATAAATGCATTACAGAACCGCTTCCAATCATTCGCGGAGATGATAAAATCTATCTTTCAGCAAAATCCGGAGATGGTTTACCGGAACTTATTGAAATGATTTTCAAAAAACTGCATTCCGGACATCTGGACGCAGAATTTTTGGTTCCTTATACAGACGGTCGTGCAGTATCAGACATTATGCAGAACTGCACTGTTTATGAAACTTCTTATGAGAACGGCGGCACAAAACTGAAAGCCAGCTGTGAGTTGGCTTATTATCAGAAATACAAAGATTACTTGTTATAAAAATGAGAATGTGCTATCCTAGATAAGTACTTTCTCAGGTGCAGTTCGCACAAAATTCTCATACAAAGTAGTGAAGAAATCGAAAATTTGTTCGAAAATCGGTTGACAGAACCACGATTTTGTACTACTATTATAAACAAGAAAACGAACGAATGTTCGCTGAAGGAGAAATAAAATGGCAAGTAAAGATGAAAAACAGAAAGCGCTGGAAGCGGCTTTAGGTCAGATAGAAAAACAGTACGGTAAAGGAGCAGTCATGAAGCTGGGAGATCACTCCCATATGCAGGTGGAAACAGTTCCAACGGGCTCTTTAAGCCTTGATATTGCATTAGGTCTCGGTGGCGTTCCAAAGGGACGTATTATCGAAATCTATGGACCAGAATCTTCAGGTAAAACAACAGTTGCATTACATATGGTAGCAGAAGTGCAGAAGCGCGGCGGTGTTGCAGGTTTTATCGATGCGGAACATGCATTGGACCCTGCTTATGCAAAAAATATTGGTGTAGATATCGATAACCTCTACATTTCTCAGCCAGACTGTGGAGAACAGGCGTTGGAAATTACAGAAACGATGGTTCGTTCCGGTGCAGTAGATATTGTTATCGTAGACTCCGTTGCTGCATTGGTTCCAAAGGCTGAAATCGATGGTGACATGGGAGATTCTCACATGGGGCTTCAGGCAAGACTGATGTCTCAGGCACTTCGTAAATTAACAGCTGTAATCAGTAAATCCAACTGTATCGTTATCTTTATCAACCAGCTTCGTGAAAAACTGGGTGTCATGTTTGGTAATCCGGAAACTACAACTGGTGGGCGTGCGCTGAAATTCTATTCCTCTATCCGTCTGGATGTCAGAAGAACAGAATCCTTAAAGCAGGGCGGTGAAGTGGTAGGTAACCATACAAGAGTAAAAGTCGTGAAAAATAAAGTGGCTCCACCATTTAAAGAAGCAGAATTCGATATTATGTTTGGAAAAGGTATCGTAAAAGAAGGCGATCTGATCGACATGGCTGCAAATCTGGGTATTATTGCAAAGAGTGGTGCATGGTACGCATATGAAGGTGAAAAAATCGGTCAGGGACGTGAAAACGCAAAGACTTTCCTTGCAACACATCCTGAAATCGCAGAAGAAGTAGAACGTAAGATCCGCCAGCATTATGGTCTTTTAGGCGAAGTGACAGAAGCAGCTGAGGAATAAAATGTTAGACAGAGAATCTTTTTTAGACTTTGAATCCGAAGAAAAAAGTGAAGAAGAGATGAAAGAAGAAGTAAGGCGCGCAAAACTGCGCGCCCTTCATCTTTTAACAGCCATGGATCGTACCGAAGCAAATTTGCGGGAAAAACTGCAGGCTTCTTACTGTGACGAAGCGGTAGAAACAGCCATAGAGTACGTAAAAAGCTTTGGATATCTGGATGATGAACGTTTTGTAAAAGTTTATATTGAAAGCAAAAGCAGAACGAAAAGCCGTAAACAGATTGAGCAGGAACTGATCTTCAATAAAGGAGTATCCAAAGAAGCCGTTTTGAGAGGCTTTGAAAATGCTGAGATGGCTGACATTAAAGAAGTCATTCAAAAATATATGCAAAAAAAGAAAATTGATTCGGAAAATTGTGATTATGAGCAGAAACAAAAGTTTTTTGCTTATATGCTGAGAAAAGGTTTCCAAATTGAGGACCTGAAAATGGTTTTTGACTTGACATAATGCATAAAAAAGTATAAAATTTATACGTTGTATTGCGAACAATGAAAATTGAATAAAGGAGGTGCTCCTGTAGTGATTATTACAATCGTAAGTTGCGTAGTTGTAGCAGTTATTTCCGTTGTGATAGCATCTGTTGTTTCTGTAAACCGATATAAAAAGGCTTCGGAAGAAAAAATTGGGAATGCAGATGTAAAAGCACGTGAAATCATAGATGAAGCATTGAAGACTGCTGAAACAAAGAAACGTGAAGCTTTACTTGAAGCGAAGGAAGAAACTTTACGTATGAAGAATGAATCCGAACGTGAAATCAAGGAAAACAGAGCGGAAGTTCAGCGTTACGAAAGAAGAATTCTTGCAAAAGAAGAGCAGTTGGACAAAAAATCCATTGCTATGGAAAAACGAGAAATCAATTTCGCTAACAAAGAAGAACGTCTTGCTAAGAAAACAGCAGAAATTGATGAACTTTACGAAAAAAGAGTACAGGAACTGGAAAGAATCTCTGGTTTAACCTCCGAACAAGCAAAAGA
>CAZYUZ010000074.1:0-9031 GCA_964650775.1 uncultured Lachnoclostridium sp.
ACACCATGCTGGTGCTACGGTTCTGAAACAATGGATATGGACCCAACAACAATCAAAGCTGTTTGGGGATGCAACAAAACAGAAAGACCAGGTGCTGTATACTTAGCATCCGTTCTTGCTACACATGCACAGAAAGGTCTTCCAGCATTTGGTATCTATGGACATGACGTTCAGGATTTAGATGACACAACAATTCCAGCAGACGTTACAGAAAAAATCTTAAGATTTGCTCGTGCAGCTGTTGCAGTTGCTACAATGAGAGGTAAATCTTACTTACAGATCGGCTCTATCTGTATGGGTATCGGCGGATCTATCATCGACTCTGATTTTATGGAAAGCTACCTTGGCATGAGAGTAGAATCTGTTGACGAAGTTGAAATCATCCGTCGTATGACAGAAGGCATCTATGATGAAGCTGAATACCAGAAAGCTCTTGCATGGGCAAAAGAAAAATGTATCATCGGTTTCGATAAGAACCCTGAATTCGTTAAAAACAGCCCAGAAAAAGCTGAAGAACAGTTTGAATTCGTAGTTAAAATGGCAGTTATCATCCAGGAAATGATGAATGGATGCAAGAACCTTCCAGAAGGTTGTGAAGAAGAAGCTGTTGGACATAACGCAATCGCAGCAGGTTTCCAGGGACAGAGACAGTGGACAGACTTCTATCCAAACTGTGACTTCCCAGAAGCAGTATTAAATACATCCTTCGACTGGAACGGAGCAAGAGAACCATACATCCTTGCTACAGAAAATGACGTACTTAACGGCTTAACAATGCTCTTTGGTAAACTCTTAACAAACACAGCTCAGATGTTCGCAGACGTTCGTACATACTGGAGCGGTGACGCTATCAAACGTGTAACAGGTTATGAAATCGAAGGCAAAGCAAAAGATTCTGACGGTGTTATCCACTTAATCAACTCTGGTGCTTGCTGCCTCGACGCTTGTGGCGAAGTTAAAGATGCTGATGGCAATGGCGTAATCAAACCTTGGTACGAAATGACTCAGGAAGATCAGGATACTGTTATGGCAGCTACAACATGGAACGCAGCTGACAACGGCTACTTCCGTGGCGGCGGATACTCTTCTCGTTTCTTAACAAGAGCAGAAATGCCAGCTACAATGATTCGTATGAACCTTGTAAAAGGTCTTGGACCAGTAATCCAGATCGCTGAAGGTTGGACAGTTGCATTACCAGACGAAGTATCTGATGTATTATGGAAACGTACAGACTACACATGGCCATGTACATGGTTCGCTCCAAGATGCGATGGTAAAGAAGGTTCTCCATTCAAGACAGCTTATGAAGTAATGAACAACTGGGGTGCTAACCACGGTTCTATCTCTTATGGACACATCGGTGCTGACCTCATCACAATGTGCTCTATGTTAAGAATCCCAGTAGCTATGCACAACGTAGCAACAGAAGATATCTTCAGACCAAAGGCATGGGATGCATTTGGATCAGATAAAGAAGGCGCTGACTACAGAGCATGTGCTACATATGGACCATTCTATAAATAAGATTGAGTTTATAATCTGACTTTTCAAGGGGCGGAATTTTCCGCCCCTTTTTTGTAAACAAAGAGGTCGAAGAACATGTACAAAGTACTTTTAGTTGATGATGAAACCTTGATCCGCGAAGCGATCAGTGAAAATATACAGTGGGAGGAAATGGGGTTTTCCTTTATGGGAGCCTGCGAAAATGGAAAACAGGCGATGGAAGCCATTGAAAAGGAACAGCCGGATCTTCTTCTGACAGATATTAATATGCCGTTTGTGGATGGCATGGAACTGACAAAATTTGTGTATGAAAATTATCCTGATACCAAAGTCATTATCATCAGTGGATTTGATGAATTTGAATATGCTAAAAATGCAGTAAAATATCAGGTTCTGGAATATATTTTAAAACCGATCACTCCGATGGAGTTTTCGGAAACTTTAATGCGCGTTAAAAAAATGTTTGATGAACGCAGGAAAAGCCAACGGGATATGAAAAAAATCCGCAGCGCTTATGTGAGTAATCTGCCGATGGTACAGGGAAGATACCTGCATCACCTGTTAAATGGAACAGTAGATTATTCAAAAGTCGAAGAGAAACAGGAAGAATTAAGATTAAATTTAAGTGCGAATTATTACAATACTGCGCTGGTAGAGGGTGACAGCCTGGAACCTTTCACCAGTCAGTATGCAAATGTGAAGGATGAACTTGCGCTATTTGCAATTTTTAATATTACAGCAGAGATTGTTTCTCTGGAAAAAGCCGGACTTGCATTTCAGGGGATGGATGAAAAAACGGTCATTCTTTTTATGGGAGAAGAAAAAGAAGAGCTGAAAAAGAAAATGAGAGAAGTGATTCCAAAGATTCATCAGGCAATTGAGGAATTTCTTCAAATTCAGACCACCATCGCAGTTGGCAAGACAGTACCTTCTTTGAAAGAATTGCCGGATTCTTTTGCCAAAACAAAAAGTGCGCTGGAATATAAATTTATGCTGGGCGGCAACCAGACCATTGAGGCAGAAGAATATGAAGAAATCCGCAACAGTGCGAAACATGTGGATATTTTTGAGTGGGCTTCTTCGATTGCAACAACCATTCGTACAAATAAAATAGAAGAAATTGCAGAAAAGACAGACCGTTTTATCGAACAGATCAAAATGAGCTATGTGAATAAAAACAGGAGCTTTGTGTACGTGCAGAATCTGGTGCTTTCCGTGATTAATCTTCTGGAACTTCCGGAAGAATTGGAAGAGGAAATTTATAGTCAGGAAAGAAGCTTTATGAATCAGATCTACAGCTGTGAGAATCTGGATGAGGTTGCAAAACGCATGTATGAAACCTTTGGGGTTATCTGCGAAGTGATGTCGAAACAGCGCGACAGTTACGGAAAGCGTCAGGCGATGCTGGCGTTAGCGTATATTGAAAAAAATTATGCAGACAGTTCGGTGACATTGAACTCTGTATGCACAGCGCTTGCAATGAGTACCAGTTATTTTAGTTCTATTTTTAAGAATTATACAGGCGAAACATTTATTGAATCTCTGACAAAAAGGCGTATGGAGAAAGCAAAAGTCCTTCTGGAACAGGGGCTCTTAAAAACCTATGAGATTGCGGAAGCGGTAGGATACAGCGATGCACACTATTTTAGCATTGCCTTTAAGAAGGCCGTTGGAAAAACGCCGACAGAGTATGCGAAGGAAGTCAGAAAATAATGGGGAATTTAACGAGCAAAAGAGTTGGTTTCATAGGGAAATTCCATAGTATCCGAAGTGCGATTCTTTCCTCCTATGTTTTAATCGTTATGGTGGCGTTGGCGGTTTTTGCGCTGGTGGCATTGCGTTATACGGAAAAGACAGTTATGGAAAATGCAGAGGAATACAGTATTCAGCTGATTGAACAGGTAAACAGAGATATTGACTCCTATGTGGATTATCTGCATAACATTTCTGTGCTGATTGCATCAGATGGGGATGTACATGATTATCTTTTTAAAGAAAATCTGACGGAAGAGGAACGGGCAGAACGGTTTGTGCAGATTACGACGCAGTTTGGGACGATTATGGAGACCCGTGAGGATATTGTAAATATCGGAATTGTTGGTAATGGAAGACACATTATCAATAACGGATATTATAAAGTAAATAAAAATATAGAGATGGGAGATCTTGACTGGGTTCAGAAAGCATACGAGAAGAAGGGGATTACTGTGATTTCTTCCTCTCATGTTCAGAATCTTGTTGATGGAAAATATGAATGGGTAATTACGCTTGGAAAAGCATTGCAAAATAAGACGACCCGTGAAATAGAAGGTCTGTTTTTTGCGGATTTAAACTATAGTTCCATCAGTGAACTCTGTAGCGGAATCAGCTTGGGAAGTAAGGGATATATTTATATCTTGGACAGCAATGGGAATTTGATTTATCATCCTCAGCAGCAGTTGCTTTACAGTGGGCTCAAAGAAGAAAAGATTAAAGAAGTATTGGAATGTGAGAACAGCAGCTTTATTACGGATGATGGGAAAATGTATTCAATCTCCAGATCAAGGGATACCGGGTGGACCGTGGTTGGGGTGTCTTATACGGAAGACCTGCTCAAAAACAGTGAGCAGACAACGCGTATCTATCTGATCAGTGCAGGCTTGATTCTTCTCGCAGCTCTTGCACTCGCTTATGTGCTGTCCTACGGAATTACAAAGCCGATCAAGGTTCTTGGGGATTCCATGAAAGAAGTGGAAAAAGGGAATTTTGACAATGCGGCCCTTCAGGTCCATGGACAGAATGAGATTGCCCGTTTGAGTTCGAGCTTTAATATCATGACTACGGAAATTAAGCATCTGATGGAGCAAAACGTAGAGGAGCAGCGTCAGAAGCGAAAAAGTGAATTGAAAGCATTGCAGGCGCAGATCAATCCGCATTTCCTTTATAATACGCTGGATTCTATTATCTGGATGGCTGAATGGGGGAAAACCAAAGAAGTTGTGTTAATGACCTCTTCTCTGGCAAAACTGCTCCGTCAGAGTATCAGCAATCAAAATGAGCTTGTTCGTGTGGAAGAGGAAGTAGAGTATACCCGTAGTTATCTGACCATCCAGAAAATGCGTTATAAAGATAAACTGGAATACGAGATTCTGGTTAGTCCGGAAGTGGCAAGTCAAAAGATTCCGAAGCTTGTTCTGCAGCCGCTTGTGGAAAATGCAATCTATCATGGAATCAAATATAAAGAAGGAAAAGGAACTGTGCGCATCGAAGGCTTTAAAGATAGCGAATGCATGATTTTAAAGGTTTCGGATGACGGCATTGGGATGACAGATGAGCAGTTATCCAGAATTTTTGAAAAGAGGGAAACTGATACAAGAAAAAATGGTGTCGGTGTACGCAATGTTCATGAACGTATTCAGCTTTATTATGGAAAGGAATACGGGCTGAATTTTTCCAGCAGATTAAATGAAGGAACTGTGGTAGAAGTTCGCATTCCATGGGAGGAAGGAGGCGTAAAGACAGCACATGAAATCGAAGATTAATCTGAAAAAATGGATCTTTCTTTTTGCAGGCGTGTTTTTGCTGATTGCGGGTCTGGTAATTACGACCTCTCATAGTAAAGAAGAAAAGAAAGAAATTGTCATGATTTTAAAGGTCATTGATAACAGCAACGATTTCTGGTCGGCGTTTATTCAGGGTGCCAATATGGCGGCGAAAGAATATGGCGTTGAGGTCACTGTGATGGGACCGAATGCGGAAACGAAATATGAAGAACAGGGGGCGATGATTAAAAAAGTCATCGAACAGAAACCTGATGCGATCGCACTGGTTCCTTCTAATTATACAGAAACGATAAAATACGCAAGAGAGATTGAAGAAGCAGGCATTCCGCTGGTTTTGGTTGACTCCACCATGGAAGAAGCAATGGGTTCATGTGTTGTGGCGACCGATAATGTAGAGGCGGGACGAAAAATGGGTGAGTACATTGCGGAGCATTTTAAGAATATTTCCGGTATCGGTATCGTTGGTCATGTAAAAGGGGTATCTACAGCAACAGAGCGTGAGCAGGGGTTGAGAGCAGGGCTTGGCGATCTGGAAGAACAGGTGATGGATGTGGTGTTCTGTGACTCGGATTATCGAAAGGCGTATCTTGTTACAAAAGAAATGTTGGAAAAATATCCGGATATGAATGTGATTGTGGGATTGAATGAATATTCTTCCGTTGGTGCTGCAAGGGCGGTCAATGATCTTGGATTAAAAGGTCAAGTAAGAATGATTGGATTCGATAGTTCTATTAAGGAAGTAGAGTATCTGGAGGACGGAACCTTTGAGGCGATTGTCGTTCAGAAACCGCTGAATATGGGGTATCTTTGCATTGAAAAAACAATTCAGCTCCTGAAAAATGATTCGATTCCTGAAACCGTAGACTCCGGCTCTGTACTGATCACGAAGGAAACAATGTATACAGAAGAAAATCAAAAATTATTATTCCCGTTCTAAGGGGTTTTATAAGGTTGAAATTCAAAAAGGTTAAAATTTTTTGGAAAATTTTAACCTTTTTTCGTACGATTTTCTATTAAATTCTTAAGATATTCACCATATAATGAAGACATGTGTGAAAATATGCGTTATCATTGCGTTTGTTTCTGGCATTAAAAACCGGGGCAGCCTGCAGAAGAGCCAAAAGGGACAAAAGGGGATCGGAACAGGAGGCTTCAAGGGGGTCTGCAGGAAACTGTGATCGGAAACCGGTTTTATAAAGCGATAGGATCCGCACACTGCTTTCGGTGAGGGGAAAGTAGTGTGACAGGTTCCAAAGAAGTAAGGGCATAATGACGGATATTACGACATAAAATTATGCATATTGCACAAAAAATACTCTAAAAAGAATTGAAAAGTGTCAAAGTTGACAAGGTTCATGTTGACTGGCTTGCAAGGAAAGAGTATAATGTGTTATAGCAACGGAAAAACGGACAAGGGTATCGTTCGCTTTTCACGTATCAAAATAGGGAGGAATAGTAAAGGTGGAAAAAATCAAAGAAAACCCATTAGTAAAAAAGATTGGCTTTAACAGAATCATTCTGGTCGGCGTACTGCTCTTAATGTATGTTGCATTCGGACTTATGACCGGCGGATCATTCTTCGGGATGACACGTATTTTGAACACTCTGAACTATGCATACTTCTTGGGATTCCTTTCCTTAGGAGTAACATTCGTAATTGCAACAGGCGGTATCGATTTCTCAATCGGACCTATGATGTTCTGTTGTGCATTAGTTTCAGGTTTCTGTCTGACATCCTATGGAATGCCATTGGTAGTATGTCTCATTATGAGCATTCTGATTGGTACAGTTTTCGGTAGTGTTAACGGTTATCTGGTATCATACCTGAAAGTACCACCATTTATCGTATCATTAGCAAGTATGAATATTGCCAAAGGTATTGCGGCGGTATTTACAAAAACACAGTCCGTAAGCTGGCCACAGGCTTCTGACCCAGTAAACGGTTGGTACAGAGGTATCGTAAGTGTAGGATCTATCCCTGTAGGTCTTATCATTTTCTTAGCAGTAGCAATTTTGTGTGCAGTAATCTTAAACCAGACAAAAGCAGGTCGTTACATTCTCTGCTTAGGTAGCAATGAAGAAGCAGTTAGACTTTCAGGCGTTGATACAAAGAAATGGAAAATGCTTGCATATGTTATCTGCGGTACATTAGTAGGTATTGCATCGCTGTTCTTCGTAGCAGCATTTACAACAGTACAGCCTGGTTATGGTGATCAGTACAACAACGAAGCAATCGCTGGTTGTGTAATGGGTGGTACATCTATGGCTGGTGGTATCGCTTCTATCAGCGGTACAGTAATCGGTGTATTTATTATCTCTCTTTTACAGCAGGGTATCCTCGCTCTTGGCTTCACAAAAGAATATCAGTACATCATTACAGGTTTAATCGTTATTGGCGCAGTTTATGCAGACGTTTCTGCAAGACGTAGAAAGAACTAGTGGGAATGCTGGAGAAAGGAAGGTAAGAAAATGGGCGATATTATTTTAACAATGAAAGGTATTGACAAATCTTTCCCTGGTGTTCACGCATTAGATCATGTAGATTTGGAAATCAGAAAAGGTGAAGTTCTTGCACTCATGGGTGAAAATGGTGCAGGTAAATCCACTTTAATGAAAGTTTTAACAGGTATCTATAAGAAAGATTCCGGTACAATTACATATGAAGGCAAAGAAGTAGAGTTTGCTAATACAAGAGAAGCTCAGGATGCTGGTATCGTAATCGTACATCAGGAACTTAACATGTTAGGTCACCTGACAGTAGCACAGAACTTATTCATCGGTAGAGAATTCATGAACGGCGTAAAAATCGATGATAAGAAAATGAACGAAGAAGCGAAAAAGCTTTTCGATAAATTAAACGTAGACATTGACCCAGCAGAAACAATGTCTAACTTAACAGTAGGTAAGCAGCAGATGTGTGAAATTGCAAAAGCAGTTTCTTTCGATGCGAAAGTTATCATCTTCGACGAACCTTCTGCAGCTCTTACAGAAACAGAAATCGAAGCGATGTTCGAAATCATCCGCGACCTTAAGAAGAGAGATATCGCGATGGTTTATATCTCACATCGTATGGACGAAATCAAAGTTATCACAGACCGTGTAACAGTTATGCGTGATGGTACATATGTTGGAACAATCATTACAAAAGATTCCACAAAAGAAGATATCATCAACATGATGGTTGGTCGTGTTATTTACGAAGATCCTAAGACACAGAGCATGGTTGCTCCAGACGCTCCAGTAGTATTAGAAGTTAAAAACTTAAACGCTGGTAAGATGGTACAGGATGTAAGCTTTAAACTTCATAAAGGCGAAATCCTTGGCTTCTCCGGACTTATGGGTGCTGGACGTACAGAAACAGCAAGAGCATTATTCGGTGCTGACCCTGTAGACAGTGGTGAAATCTATATCAACGGCGAAAAAGTTACAATCAACAGCCCAAGAGATGCAGTAAGAGCTGGTATCGGTTATCTGTCAGAAGATAGAAAACGTTACGGTATCGTAGTTCAGAAGACAGTTGCTGAAAATACATCAATGGCTACTATGAAGAACTTCATGAAAGGTCTCCTGATCGACAAGAAGAAAGAAGCAAAAGTAGCTCAGGAATATGTTGAAGCACTTGCTACAAAGACTCCTAGCGTAGAACAGTTAGTAGTAAACTTATCAGGTGGTAACCAGCAGAAAGTAGTTATCGCTAAATGGTTAACTCGTGACTGTGATATCCTTATTTTCGACGAACCTACACGTGGTATCGACGTTGGTGCTAAGAACGAAATTTACAAATTAATGAACAAATTAGCATCTGAAGGTAAATCAATCATTATGATTTCTTCAGAAATGACAGAAATCTTACGTATGAGCGATAGAATCGTCGTTATGTGCGAAGGTAAGAAAACAGGTGAAATTGATATTGCTGAAGCAACTCAGGAAAATATCATGAACCTTGCAACAAGAGAAATTAACTAGGAGGGTGTAAGATAATGAAT
>CAZYUZ010000075.1:0-9018 GCA_964650775.1 uncultured Lachnoclostridium sp.
GTATGGGTGCGTCAAAGGTGCGTGACCTTTTTAAACAGGCAAAAGAAAAAGCTCCTTGTATTGTGTTTATTGATGAAATTGATGCAATCGGTCAAAAGAGAAATACAGGCGGAATGGGCGGTAATGATGAGAGAGAGCAGACACTCAATCAGTTGCTGACAGAAATGGATGGATTTGAAGGAAACAGTGGCGTCATTATTTTAGCTGCTACAAACAGACCGGAATCTCTTGACCCTGCACTTACCCGTCCAGGACGTTTTGACCGCCGGGTACCAGTGGAACTTCCAGACTTAAAAGGAAGAGAAGCAATTCTTAAAGTACATGCTAAAAAAATTAAAGTAGCAGATGATGTTGATTATTCAAAAGTTGCTCGTATGGCTTCTGGCGCCAGCGGTGCAGAACTTGCAAATATTATTAACGAAGCTGCGCTTCGTGCAGTAAGAAGCGGAAGAAAATTTGCTACACAGGCAGATTTGGAAGAGAGTATCGAAGTAGTCATCGCAGGCTACCAGAAGAAAAATGCAATCCTCACAGATAAAGAGAAGTTAATTGTTGCTTATCACGAAATCGGTCATGCATTGGTTGCTGCAAAGCAAACGCATTCTGCACCTGTTCAGAAGATTACAATCATTCCACGTACATCTGGGGCACTGGGATATACCATGCAGGTGGAAGAAGGTAACCATTACCTGATGAGCAAAGAAGAAATTGAAAATAAAATCGCTACATATACAGGGGGACGTGCTGCGGAAGAACTTTGTTTCGGTTCTATCACAACTGGTGCTTCAAATGATATTGAACAGGCAACCAGACTTGCCCGTGCAATGATCACTCGTTATGGAATGAGTAAAGATTTTGGAATGGTAGCTATGGAAACCGTTTCAAATCAGTATCTGGGTGGAGAAGCGACATCAAGCTGCTCGGCAGAAACACAGACAAAGATCGATGAAGAAATCGTAGAATTAGTAAAGAAACAGTATGATAAAGCTATGAATATTCTTGTGGAAAACAAACAGAAGCTGGATGAATTGGCCAAATTTTTATATGAAAATGAAACCATCACCGGTGATGAATTCATGAAGATATTAAACAGCTAAAAATCAAAAGAGTCTGAGCTAAGTTACGAAAGGAGAATCTATGTTTTACCTTATGCCCACACCCTTTGGTGGGATTATAAAGTTTTATATTTTAGCAGCCATTATCCCGGCGATTTTGCTTTTAAGATATATTTATAAACACGATACCATCGAAAAAGAGCCACCGCATTTGCTTTTGTCATTAATATTATGTGGTATAGCAGCGGCACTTTGTTCGATCGTATTAGAGGGAGTTGGAAATTTAATATTAAATAATTCGCTGTCTCAGGATAGTCCATATTACATACTGGTTCTTGCATTTCTTGTGGTTGCAGTAATCGAAGAAGGTACGAAATTATTTTTCCTGAAACGTCGAACATGGAATGATTGGAATTTTTCACATTTATTTGATGGTGTTGTATATTCAGCATTTGTTTCGCTCGGTTTTGCTGCCTTTGAAAATATCAAATATGTATTCTCCTATGGATTATCAGTAGTAGTACCCCGTGCGTTGTTTGCTATTCCGGGGCATCTTGGGTTTTCCGTGTTTATGGGTATATTCTACGGAAGAGCAAAGCTTTGTGAAAATCGCGGAGACAAAAAAGGAAAAATAATTAATTTAGTACTTGCATATGTATCTGCGGTCTTTCTTCATGGTTTTTATGACGCATGTGCTATGAGTGGAACAACAAAAGCAACGGTTATTTTTTATGTATTTGTAATAGCAATGTATATAATTGTGCATCGGATGATCAAAAAAACTTCATTAGAAGATCGTCCAATTTATTAATAAGTGAGAGGGAGCAGAAAAAAGGAGTCTGTTTCCTCTCTCTTATTTCATATTGACCAAATATAATAAAAACAAAGGATAATACAGTCTGTTCGGACTTAAAGTAAATGAAAATGAGTATAAAAGAAATATATCCGGATGCGCAGATACTTCCATTAGATTATGGCCCGGATGTAAGTTTTGCGAATATTGAAAATCGCTTGCAAATGTTAGTGATGAATGTAAAGAACAAAGATGATACTATGTGATTTTACAACAAAAAGGAAAGTGAAGTTAAATAAAAATGAATCATTGGAATAAAAGTGAATTAAATGAAAAAATTAAGTGGGCAATTTTTATAGCAATTTATGCCGTTTTCTACCTTACGTCATTCTTTTGGTTAGAAAGCAGAGATGTGCCAATACATATCATTCATACGAGAATAGATGAAATAATACCATTTTGTGAATACTTTGTGGTACCTTATTTGTTTTGGTTTATTTATCTCGTTATTACAGCAATCTATTTCCTCTTTTACTGTGAAGATAAAAAAGAAACCAAACGAATGATCTGTACTTATTGTACTGGCATGACAGTGTTTATTGTAGTTTCCGCTTTATATCCAAACGGACACGATCTGCGACCAATATTGTCAGGTAAAGGATTTTTTATTGACTGTGTCAAATTGGTCTATCAAATGGATACCTCGACGAATATCCTTCCAAGTATGCATGTATTTGCAACGGTTGCTTCATGTATAGGATTTTTGCGACAGAAGAAATTAAAAAAATATAAAGGATTTGTTCCATGTATATGGATATGCGGTATTCTGATTGTTTTATCAACAGTGTTTTTGAAGCAGCATAGTATTGTGGATGTTGGTTCAGCGCTTCTGCTGAACCATATGTGCTATGTCCTGTTTTACAAGACAGATTACGAAAAGTTAAAGGAAAGAAAAAAATGTGGAAGAAAAAAATCTTTACGATCCCCAATCTATTAAGCATATTCAGAATTGTACTGGCAGTCGTGTTTTTTGAAATCAGTATTAATTATGGAATTGAAGAAAAAAGAAATATTTTGTTGCTGATTCTGGTTATTTCCGGAATAACAGATTTTCTTGATGGGAAAATTGCAAGAAAATTCAATATGATTAGCGAATTGGGAAAGGTTCTTGACCCAATTGCAGATAAATTGACACAAGCTGTTTTGCTAATATGCTTTCTTTATCAATATAGGATGGCAAAATATGTATTTATTTTGTTTTTGATTAAAGAGACTTACATGGGTGTTATGGGGCTGAAGACAATTTCTATAACTGGAAAGAATGAAGGAGCTATGTGGTATGGTAAGGTCAGTACAGCATTATTCTATGTGGTAATGATCATTTTGTTTTTATTTCCGCAAATTCCTTCCTATATCGCAGAAATAATGATTACCATATGTGGGGTATTTATGCTGATGGCGTTATTTTTATATGATCGTTATTATAAAAAATTGCAAAAGAATGTAAGAAAAGGCATTTATGAGGAAATCTAAAATATTTGGTGAATTCATTAAAAAACAGTAAAGTGCATTGACTATGAAAAAATATCTTTGCATAATTGGGAGAAAAAGCTTAAAATCAAACCAAGTGGATTTGGAGGAAATTATGGGAAAAGTAATCGGAATTGATTTGGGAACAACAAACAGTTGTGTTTCAGTAATAGAGCATGATGAACCAGTCATTATACCTACCAGCATAGGCAATAGAACTACACCAAGTATTGTGGCATTCTCAAAAAATGGAGAACGCTTAATTGGTGAGGCAGCAAAACGTCAGGCTGTCACAAATGCAGACAGAACAATTAGTTCTGTAAAACGGCATATGGGAACAAACTGGTGCATACGTATTGACGGTACAGAATATAAACCTCAGACTGTCAGTGCCTTGATTTTAATGCAGTTAAAAAAAGACGCGGAAGAATATCTTGGTGCCGAAGTAACAGATGCAGTTATCACAGTCCCTGCATATTTTAATGACGCACAGCGTCAGGCAACAAAGGATGCAGGGAAAATTGCGGGATTAAATGTGCTTCGAATCATTAATGAACCAACAAGTGCAGCCTTATCTTATGGTTTAAATCATGGAGAACCACAGAAGATCATGGTTTACGATTTGGGAGGCGGTACTTTTGATGTTTCTATCATAGAAATTGGAGATGGAGTGATTGAGGTACTGGCAACTGCTGGGGATAATCATCTGGGTGGAGATGATTTTGATGCAAGAATCGCCGACTGGATCGTAAAGAGCTTTAAAGCAGAAAAACATATCGATTTATCAAAAGATTTTTCGGCAATGCAGAGAGTCCGGGAAGCTGCAGAAGAAGCAAAAAAAGTATTGTCTGCTGCAGAAAGCACCAATATCATGCTGCCATATCTGATGCATATAAAAGGCGAACCGGTGCATTTGGAAATGACGCTTACAAGAGCTAAATTCAACGAACTGGTAAAAGATTTGATAGACAGAACTGCAAATCCGGTACAAAATGCTATGACTGATGCGGGCATTACCGGAGCAGATTTAGGTAAAGTCCTCCTTGTAGGGGGTTCCACAAGAATTCCTGCAGTGCAAGATAAAGTCCGGGCACTGACTGGAAAGGAACCATCAAAAAATATAAATCCGGACGAATGTGTGGCAAAAGGTGCCGCGATTATGGGCAGTACCTTGCAAGGCAACGCAATCACAGCCGCAGGGACTGAACAGAGCTTGTTGCTTTTAGATGTTACCCCTTTAAGCCTCTCTATTGAAACCATTGGTGGCGTGGCAACAAGACTGATTGAACGCAATTCAACAATTCCAACAAGATACTCCAAGATTTTTACAACAGCGGCACCTTACCAGACAGCAGTGGAAATCAATGTTCTTCAGGGAGAACGACCGATGGCAAAGGATAATAAATCTATCGGTAAATTTAAATTAAAAGGAATCAAGCGTGCAATGGCAGGGGTTCCTCAGATCGAAGTTACCTTTGACATTGATGCAAATGGAATTTTACAGGTTTCTGCAAAGGATTTGGATACCGGAAAAGCCCAGGCAATTGTAGTGACAGCCAATGACAGAATGTCAGACACTGAAATTGATCAGGCAATCAAAGATGCACAGCAGTACGCCGGTCTTGATAATTTGCGTAAAGATGCTTTGGAGGTGGCAGGAGAAGCCCAGTCTCTTCTTTCCAAAACAGAACAGGCATTAAAAGAAGCCGGAAAACAGATTGATAAGGCTGAAAAGAAGCAGATTAAGAAAGATTGTGGGGATTTACAGAAAAAACTTGGCAAGCTGAAGGTGGATAAAGTTACTGAAGAGCAGTTAAATGAACTTCGTCAGTCAAAGCAGCAGCTGGAAGCTTCCAGTGCAGGAATTCGCAATCGTACAGAAGGTGCAAATCCATAAATAGAGGAAGGAAACTTAAAAATTAATAAATCATATTTTGGTGAAAGAGGAGAAGTAAAATGAAAGCTAAGAAAATTGCAGCATTATGTCTGGCAGCGAGCATGTGCTTTTCGATGACAGGCTGTCAGGAGGAGGCAGAAGTGGCCGAAGTGACAAGTGTACTTGTAGAGGCAGCGACGCCAGAGAAAGGTGACCTGGCGATTACCACCACCTATATGGGCAGTGTGGCACCGGAGGATGAAGTAATGGTATATCCATTGGTTTCCGGTACTGTGACTGAAGCAAACTATCAGGTAGGAGATTATGTAGAAAAAGGAGCAGTGCTGTTTCGAATTGATGATACTGCAGCACAGCTGCAGATGAGCAGTGCGACAGCTTCCTATAATTCAGCAGAAGCCAGCATAAATATGGCAACAGACAGCTCACGTGATCTGCAGAACGTACAGACAGAAGCACAGATTGATTCTCTGTATTCACAGCTTGATACATATGAAGATGCTTATGATGATGCAAAGGATGATATAAAGGACATTAATAAGTCGCTGGATAGTTTAAAGTCTGCATCATCCTATGCTAAGAGTGCTTATGAGACAGCACAAGCAGAATATGCCAAAGCACAAGCTGCCTATAATGAAGCACAAAAGGACTATACTGCAGCCAAAACGGAGTATGATAAAGCCAAAGTTGCCTATGCTGCAGCACTAGCTGGAGAAGACAACGATTCGAAAGAAGGTAATGTGAAAGCGGCAAAAGATGCTTTAGATGAAGCAGAAAAAAATTTAAATAATATTAAAGAAACTATAAATATAGATTTAGAAAAAACTAATTTAGATGTAGCTAAAGCAAATATGGAGGATGCAAAAACTGCCTACCAGCAGGCAGCATCAGCCGTAAGCAGTGCAGAATCTGCAAAAACACAGCTGAAAGCAGTAAGAGATCAGGCAGATACAGCAATTGAACAGCTGGAAGACAGTATACAGACAGCCGAGGAAGCCTATGCGATTACAAAGGGTCAGTTATATGCACAGCAGGATGCCAGCTATGATGCGCAGCTTGCAGCAGCTTCTTTAGGAATTGAATCTGCCCAGACGCAGTTATCCTATTATACAATTAAGGCACCTATCAGCGGTGTGATCGAGGCTATTTCTGTAAAAGAAAATGCCATGGCCTCTGCCGGATATACAGCATACATAATTTCCAACAAGGACAATATGGTGGTAACCTTCAATGTTACGGAAGCGGCAGCCAGGGAACTGCAGGTTGGCGATTCCATCGAAGCAGAGCGTAATGGCAAATGTTATCAGGGAACCATCACAGAAGTAGGAGTCATGGCAAGTGCACAGACAAAACTGTTTACTGTAAAAGCTTCTCTGGGACAGACAGATGATCTTTCAACAGGTGTCAGTGTGAAAGTAAGAGCAGAAAGCCAGAAATCCTCTGATGTATTAAAAGTTCCTTATGATGCTCTTTATTTTAAAAACGGAAAAGCATATGTGTACTGTGTGGCAGATGGTAAGGCTGTTATGACAGAAGTTACCACAGGTCTTATCAATGATACAGAAGCTGAAATTCTAAGCGGAATCGATTCCAGCAGTATGGTTGTTACCACCTGGTCATCACAGTTAAAAGATGGGGTAAATGTGACTATCAAAGGAGAAGAAACTACTGAAACAGAGGAAATCCAGGTACAGGAAACAGAAACACAGCAAACAGACGAAGGAGAGGTGGCTGAATAATGGGACTCACAAAAACCGTACTGAAAAGACCGGTTTCAACGTTATTGCTGCTTCTGGCAATTGTAGTCTTTGGTATATCATCCCTGACCGGATTTCGCTTAGAGCAGCTGCCGGATATGGATATGCCGGTAATGATGGTAATGACTGTTTATCCTGGAGCCGATCCGGAAAGTGTGGATAAACTGGTCACCACAGAGATTGAAGGTGCAGCAAAATCCTTGAGTGGCATAGAAGAAATTATATCTATGTCCAGCGAAAATTATTCCATGGTAATGCTGCAGTATGAATATGATTCAGACTCTAATGCAAATTATATTGATCTGAGGTCAGCGTTGGATACTCTGTCCGCATCTTTGCCGGAAGATGCGCAGGACCCGATCATTATGGAAATGAATATGAATGCCATGCCGGTCATCATGTTTACAGCAACAGCAGGGGAAGGTACAGATGTTCTGAATTATCTTGACGAGGGGATGCTCTCTGAACTGGAAGCGTTATCTTCAGTAGCGCAGGTAGAAGTAAGCGGTGGTGATGAGAACTATATCCGTATTTTACTGAAAGAAGATATGATGGCTCAATATGGCTTGACGATAGATACCGTTGCAAGCTATGTAGCGGCAACTGATTTCTCCATTCCGATTGGATCAATCGAACAGGGGAGTCAGTCTCTGAGCGTAAACAGTTCAGCAGCAAATCAAACAATACAGGAACTTCAGAAGATACCGCTTTTTACATCAACAGGCAGTCTGATTCAGCTTTCAGATGTGGCAGATATCTCATGGGCGGTAAAGGATGCGGAGAGCATTGCCCGTCATAATGGAGAGGATACAGTTTTAGTCAGTGTAACAAAAAACCAGAGCGCCGGAACTATGAATGTATCCAAAGAAGTAAATAAACTGGTCGAAAAATATCAGGCACAATCTGACGATATCACATTTGAGGTTACTTATGATGGAGCGGACACGGTTAAAGATTCTTTAAGCTCCGTTGCACAGTCTCTGGTTCTTGCGGTTGTTCTTTCTATGCTGGTATTGTTCGTATTCTTCGGAGATTTACGTGCCAGTCTGATCGTAGGAAGTTCCATGCCAATTTCGCTGTTTATTACATTGATCCTGATGGAGGCTATGGGATTTTCACTGAACGTCGTAACACTTGGTTCACTGGTTATTGCCGTTGGTATGATGGTTGATAACTCTATTGTTATACTGGAAAGCTGTTTCCGTGCGAAACAGAATACTTCCGATTATAAAGAGGCTGCTCTGAAAGGAACAAAAGAGGTCTTGGCATCTGTAATTGCCTCTACAGTTACAACTTGTGTTGTATACATACCTCTCGCAACGACATCCGGTATGACTGCACAGCTTTTCGCACAGCTTGGTTTCACCATTGTATTTGCAATGTGTGCATCGCTGCTTTCAGCTGTCACATTTGTTCCGCTGTTCTTTACACTGTTTAAACCGTCAGAAAAAACAGAGCTGCGTATTAACGTCTGGCTGAATAAATTTAGAGACTGGTATGATACAAAAGTTCGCAAAATAATGCACAGAAAAAAAATTGCAGTCGTAACGGTAGTGGCTCTACTGGTTGGTTCCATTGGACTGGTTGCCATCAATGGAATGGAATTGATACCACAAACGGATGATGGAACAATCAGTATTACTGCAGAATTCCGTTCGGGTACAAAGTTATCGGAAATTGATGAGGAGGCGCAAAAGCTGGAAGAACTTCTGGAAGGCTATGAAGATATAGAAAGCTATGATCTGACAGTAGGTGGCTCTATGCTGAGCGGCAGTTCTTCAGCCAGTATCAGTATTCAGTTAAAAGATGATAGAAAAATGTCTACCAAAGAAATCAAAGAAGATTTGATTTTAAAAACACAGGATATTACCAATATGGATGTAGATATAAGCACTTCCAGTGCAGCATCATCTTATCTGACATCTGATTCCGGAGAAATTATTTTTGAGGGTTATGATCTGGATGAGGTAAAACAGGCCGCAGCAGACC
>CAZYUZ010000076.1:0-8991 GCA_964650775.1 uncultured Lachnoclostridium sp.
ATTCTCAAAACCGCTGATATTGGAAATATCAAAGGCTTCCATTCGATAAATATGGGATAGTCCGAGCCAGCTTGCAATCTCTTTTGCCGCACCAATGGTTCTGCCTTCCTCACGTTTAATTTTTTCTTTATCCTGACTAAGAACCAGATGGGCATTTTTTGCCGCCAGTTCTACCAATTTTTCTTTCTGACCAATCTTTGGAACGCGAAGATATACCTTCTGTCCTTTTCGATTGCTTAACCATTCACTGATAATATCTGCATCTTCAATTTCCGTCTGAAGCATCAGCTCTTTTGGCACAAACGGTGTTCCCGCATAAAACTGTTTTACAAAACTACTTAAAATCTCAGACTGCTTTTCTTCCGGTGCAATACGAAGATAAAAATGATCACGCCCGATCAAACGTCCTTCCCTGACAAAAAACACTTGCACTACCGCATCCTCTTTATCGCTTGCCATAGCAATAATGTCTTTGTCCTCGCCATCGCTATTAGAAATCTTCTGTTTCTGAGCAATCTGTTTGACGCTGTTTATTAATTCTCTATATTCAATTGCCTGTTCAAATTCCAAATTTTCCGAGGCCTCTAACATTTTCTCTTCCAGGTCTTTTAACACCGGTTCGAAGTTTCCATTCAAAAACTCCGTAGCCTTTTTTACTTTTTCGGCGTATGCTTCTTCGCTGATGTATCCCTGACAAGGGGCATCACACTGCTTAATGTGGTAATTCAGACAAGGACGCTCTTTTCCAGTATCCTTTGGAAGATTCCGGTTGCAGGTTCTCAGCTTGTAAATCTTACGAATCAGCTCAATGGTATCCTTTACTGCCCCCGCACTTGTATAAGGACCATAATATTTTGACTTATCCTTTTTCATCTGTCTGGAAAACAGCACTCTCGGATAAGCTTCTTTCACCGTTACTTTGATATACGGATAGGTCTTGTCATCCATCAGCATCGTATTATATTTTGGTCGATGCTCTTTGATGAGATTGCATTCTAAAACCAGGGCTTCCAGCTCTGAATCCGTAATAATGTATTCGAATCTTGCGATTTTCGTCACCATCTGCTCGATTTTAGGACCTTTGTTACGGCTGGACTGAAAATATTGGCGCACGCGATTTTTGAGGGAAATGGCTTTCCCTACATAGATAATTTCATCTTTTTCGTCATGCATTAGATAAACGCCTGGTTTTCCCGGCAGTTTTTTTAATTCTTCCTGAATGTCGAACATGTACACACTCCTAAATCTCTCTAGTCTAAAGTATACTCCCGCAATGCAAATTTGTAAATGAAAGAAGCATGATTTTGCAGAAATTTTGCACAATCTTGCATGGTATTTTCATCTATTTATAGGAAATATTACCAATATCTTGACTCAAAAACAGGATATGCCCTTATGGCATATCCTGTGATGTAATTTCTTCTGTAATTGGTTCTGTAACAACTTCTTCTACTGTTTCTGAAGAAACCGGTTCTTTAGCCGGTGCATCCGGATCCGGAATTCCCTTTACCTCGCGGAAAATTCTCATAAATTCTTTTCCGGTAATTGTTTCTTTTTCAATTAAGTATTCGGCAATCTTATCCAGTGCTTCGCGGTTTTCCATAAGAAGTCGTTTTGCTTCTTCATAGGATTCACGAAGAATTCTCATGATTTCCTGATCCACTTCGGCAGCCATCTGTTCACTGCAGTTTAAGCGCGTACCATTATCAAGGTACATGCTTTCGCGGGATTCCAATCCCATCATACCGAATTTATCGGACATGCCATACTGGGTGATCATGGCACGTGTAATTCTGGTTGCCTGCTGGATATCGTTTGCAGCACCAGTTGTAACTGTATCAAACACAATTTCTTCCGCAGCACGTCCGCCAAGGAAACCAACGATCATTGCCTCGATTTCTTTTTTGGTATTTAAATATTTTTCTTCTTCCGGCACCTGAAGTACATAGCCTAACGCTCCCATGGTTCTTGGAACAATGGTAATCTTCTGAACCGGTTCTGCATCTTTCTGTAATGCATTGACCAGTGCGTGACCTACTTCGTGGTAAGATACGATTCTTCGTTCTTCCGGCTTCATGACACGGTCTTTCTTTTCCTTACCAACAAGAACAACTTCCACCGCTTCAAATAAATCTTTCTGAGAAACCGCTTTTCTTCCATGCTTTACAGCAAGAATCGCAGCTTCATTAATCATATTTGCAAGATCGGAACCTACTGCACCGCCTGTTGCAAGGGCGATTGCTTCCAAATCAACGGTTTCATCCAAAAGCACATTTTTTGCATGTACCTTTAAGACATCTACACGTCCCTTCAAGTCCGGCTTATCTACAATGACACGTCTGTCAAAACGACCCGGACGAAGTAACGCCTGATCCAAAACTTCCGGTCTGTTGGTTGCACCAAGAACAAGAATTGCCTTGTTGCTTTCAAAACCGTCCATTTCCGCTAAAAGCTGATTTAAGGTCTGTTCTCTTTCATCGTTTCCGCCAAAATGAGTGTCGCGGCGTTTACCGATGGCATCAATTTCATCGATAAAGATGATACATGGTGCATGTTTTTTCGCTTCCTCAAACAGGTCACGAACACGGGATGCACCCACACCTACGAACATTTCCACAAAGTCCGAACCGGACAATGAGAAGAATGGCACTTTCGCTTCTCCTGCAACCGCCTTTGCAAGTAATGTTTTACCTGTTCCCGGAGGTCCTACCAAAAGAGCCCCCTTTGGAAGCTTGGCACCAATCGCTGTATATTTTTCCGGATTATGAAGGAAGTCAACCATTTCCTGTAAAGACTCCTTCGCTTCATCCTGACCTGCGACGTCTTTAAATAAAATTCCTGTTTCTTTCTGAATATAGACCTTCGCCTTGCTCTTTCCTACACCCATCATGCCGTTGGAGCCACCCATCTTTCTCATGAGGAAGCCCATGGCAATCCAGATAATTGCCAGTGGCAGAATGATACTGATCAGCTCAATGATAATCGAAACTGTCGTATCTGGTGTCACACCTGTCACATTTTTGATTCCGGCTTCTTCCAGTCTTTCTACCACACGGTCATTGCTTTCCAGCTTATACGTATAATAGGAAAGTTCTGTTGTCTCCGAAATTTTCGCCTTCGGTGTAATATTTAACTGATTTCCTTCGATTTCTACACTGGAAATCTTGTCATCTTCCACCATATCAAGAAATTCTGTATAGGTAATTTCTTCACTGGAAGAATTTGCTCCATTTTCTCCAAAGTAGGTCCATGCCAGCATAATAATGCTGCACAGCATCAGGAACATAAACAAAGACTGTCTGTTTTTCGGTTTTTTGTTATTTCCGCCCCCGCCGCCTGGCTGTTTCGGGGTTCTGTTTTCGTCCATTCATTTCCTCCTCTAAGCAATTATCTGCTATACAATCTGGATCCCTCTCTCTTTGGTTCTGAGGTAAGGTTGATCTGCAGTTTTTTCAATACCCTTTCGTCTGCTTCTGACAGAATGACGCTGGTGTGCATTTCACATCCTTTTAATTTTCCAAGCTGTTCAATTGCTTTTTTCGCATTTTCATCATGTACTGCACAAACGGACAGTGCAAGAAGCATTTCATCTGTATGAATACGTGGATTTCTATTTCCAAGATGAGTTACCTTTAAATCCTGAATTGGAAGGATGACTTCCGGCGCAAGCAGATGAATATCCGGTAATTCAGCAAGTGCTTTTAAAGCGTTCATCATCACCGCTGCACAGGCACCCAAAAGCGGAGTTGTCTTTCCTGTCACAACTCTTCCATCAGGCAGTTCCAGTGCTGCTGCCGGTGCTTGAGTCTGTGCTTCGATTTCCATCGCTTTTCCAACAACCACTCGGTCCGTTTCTTTTACTCCCGCCTGATTCATCAGCATTTTCAGTTTATACAATGCATCTTCTACTTCTTTGCCCTTTGCCTTTTGTACAAGGGTCGTATAGTAGCGGCGAATGATTTCTTCTCTTGATGCAGCAGAAACCGCTTCGTCATCATAAATACAATTTCCTACCATATTGACACCCATATCTGTTGGAGACTGATAACGACATTCTCCATAAATTCTCGTAAAGATTGCGTTTAATACCGGGAATACTTCCACGTCACGGTTATAGTTGACTGCAACCGTATTGTAGGCAGATAAATGGAATGGGTCAATCATGTTGACGTCATTCAAATCTGCCGTGGCAGCTTCATAAGCTAAGTTCACCGGATGTTTCAGCGGAATATTCCAAATCGGGAATGTTTCAAATTTGGCATAACCAGCCACATTTCCTCTCTGGTATTCATTGTATACCTGAGAAAGACAAGTCGCCATCTTGCCGCTTCCAGGACCCGGAGCTGTTACAACAATGAGTGATCTTGAAGTTTCGATATACTCATTCCTTCCAAAGCCTTCTTCACTTAAGATCAGATCGATATTGGATGGATAACCTTCAATGGAGTAATGACGGTATGTCTTAATACCAAGTGTTGCCAGATATTTTTCAAAGGACGCAACTGCAGGCTTGTCTTCGTAACGGTTCAACACAACACTGCCCACATAAAGTCCATAGCTTCTGAAAATATCAATAAGGCGAAGCACATCCTGTTCGTAAGTAATTCCTAAATCTCCACGCACTTTCGCATTTTCAATGTCATTGGAATTGATTGCAATGATAATCTCTGCCTGTTCTTTCATCTGAAGAAGCATTTTTAATTTGCTGTCAGGTTCAAATCCCGGCAGTACTCTGGATGCATGATAGTCATCAAAAAGCTTTCCACCAAATTCCAGATACAATTTTCCACCAAACTGTGCAATTCTCTGCTTGATTTCTCTGGACTGTGTTTCCAGATATTTTGCATTGTCAAATCCATGTTTCAACATAACACTCATCCTCTTTCATACTTGTCGAATCTTTTGATTCAGCAAGGTTCAATTTAAAAAAATATTTACCCAATATAATTTAATTAACTATACTAGTATAGCTGATTTGTTTTTATTTGTATATCTAAAAAATATAAAAAATCAGTGAAATTTTTCCACTGATTTCTATATTTTTCTTTGTTATCATTAGCAACAGAAAATGTTTCCGCCACAACAGCAGTTGCAGATAAAATTTGCAATGCAAAGCTTCAAGCAGAAATCCGAACTTCCTGAGGAGTATTCGTAAAATGGCCCCTGCATATCACGATACCACATTCCGCCGCCTTCTAACTGCTGTACAAGCTGGCGGTACTGCATATTATTTGGTTCCATGGCTGCTGCCTGCTTCGCATGCTCTAATGCAATGACATTGTTCCCCAGGCCGTTGTTTGCAATCGCACTATAATAGTACCATAGAGCAGTTCTTCCCTGCATGGCATTTAATACATTTAATGCCTCTTTAAAATGTCTGCTCTGGATATAGTTTGCAGCTGCCCGCATATGATTTTCATATTCACTGCTTCCACTGCTCTGTCGGTTCTGATAGCCGCCAAAACCAAAATCACCAAATCCCCCGTAGCTTCCGTATCCGCCATAGCCGCCGGATGCGCCCTGCTCTTTTTCTTTCATGATCTGGTCGTAGGCCTGCTGAACCTGTTTGAATTTTTCTTCCGCTGCCGCTTTGTTTGGATTGTTAATATTGGCATCCGGATGATATTTACGGCTTAAATTTCTGTAAGCCTTTTTTATTTCTTCATCAGAAGCCCCGCGGGATATCCCTAGGATCTGATAAGGATCATACACCATTACTTTTCTTTTTGTTCCTTTCTTTTCTGCTTCACCTGATCGTATCGGCTCCACACACCGGAATATAAAATGTTACGCAAAATTTGTGTGTTTTCCACAATCGGCAGTCTTTCATAGGCTTTGGAGCATTCTGCCATCATCATTAACAGCACCTGCCCCGCCTGCTCCTCAAAGTTTTCTTTGCCAAATGCATCTTTGAACGGATTATAAGTTCCTTTTTCCAAATCTGTTTCAATGTCTTCGTAAGCATCCATCAGATAAATAAATTTACCGAAGAAAAAACCCATACGTCTTAAGGTTTCTTCCCATTCATCCTGACGGTATGCAAAGATTTCAGCCATGATTTCACCGAATGCACCAGATACTTCATCAATCTTTCGGCTTTCCGACTTTTCATACTCATGAATCCGGTCCATGCATTCGCAGATCTTATCTAGTTTTTCCGGATAACGCTCATAGACTTTCGCATTTCTACTTTTCAGCAGTGCTGCCATGATGCCTTTTTTCATCTTATGCTCGTCGTTCCAGTCATCAAGACATTTTTCATAAGAAAGCAGCAGATTCATATCTGCCGCGTAATCTGTAAATTCATTCTGGCGGTATAAATGCTTCTCCACCGGATGCGCAACGCATCTTCGATAGCCGCTTACCGTTTCCGGTTCATAAAGACTGGTTAAAAGCAGTGCCAGAAATGTCATGTCGTAGCTTAATGTCATCTGCCCTCTTTTTCCATAGCGGTCGTTTAAGCTTTTACACAGACCACAATAGTAAGACTGATACATATCAAATTCTCGGAATTTCATTTCCGGCTTATTTACGACGATATAACCAAACATCCGTTAGCTCCTTTTTCCGAATTCCTGTTTACATTTCGGGCAAGTGACAATGATGGATCCTTTACCCTTTGGAATACGGATTTTCTGTTTACAGTATGGACAATTGTAAATGTGGTAAATCTTTTTCTGCTCGCGCATTCTTTTATGATTTTCCCATTTATACATCCATTTATTCTTCAGTGCAAGGTATTTCTGATTTTCCGCATATCTGGCTGAATGGTTCTTAGAAAACATTCTGAAGTAAGAATATATCAAACACACCCAAAATAGCAAGTTAAATATTGCACTTTTGGTCAGAAGATTTAGGATAATCAGTACCATGGAAACTCCTACCAGAAATTTCGACAATTCGTCATTTCCATAGCGCCCCTGCATAAAACGATATAATTTTTCTCTCATATATTTATAAACTCCTGTGCTTCATTTGCTATGAATAGTTTAAGCGTTTATTCGCTCAATTTCAATGAATTAACAATAAAAAAATATAAATAAAGCATAAATTTGTCGTTTTTTCTGCCAAGTCGGAGTACGAATTCTTTACAAGAAGGCAAAAATTGATTATACTAAATTCAATCAGATGCCAGGCATCAAATACATAGGATAGGAGAAATCAAATGAAAAAATTTTTCGAAGAATTTAAAGCATTTATCTCTAAAGGCGATGTAGTCAGCATGGCAGTCGGTCTTATGGTTGGTTCTGCATTTACAGCAATCATTACCGCACTGAATGCAAATATCATCACACCAATTTTAGGTATTATTATGGGTGGTGTTGATTTTTCCGGAATCGTCCTTAAATTTGGCGAAGCCGAAATCGGTGTAGGTCTTTTTATTCAGGCAGTTTTTAATTTTCTGATCACTGCTTTTGTTCTTTTCCTTGTTGTGAAGTTCTTTAACAGCTTCAAGAAAAAGGAAGAAGAAAAACCTGCTCCACCAGCAGCACCACCAGCAGATATTCAGCTTTTAACTGAAATCAGAGATTTACTGAAAAATCAGAAATAATTTCCTGCATAAAATCAGGCTGTGACTTTCGTCACAGCCTTTTTATTGAAGTTTTTCTTATTCAACTGGTAATTTGAAGTATGTTTTTGCGTTGTAGTAAGAAATATTCTTAACGATTTCTTCTAACATTTCCATATCTGCTGGGAATTCGCCGTTTTCTACCCATCCACCAATTAAGTTACACATAATACGACGGAAATATTCATGTCTTGTGTAAGATAAGAAGCTTCTTGAATCTGTAAGCATTCCAACAAATCCTGAAAGGTTACCAAGGTTTGCAAGAGAAATCATCTGTTCAATCATACCTGTCTTGTTATCATTGAACCACCATGCAGAACCCTGCTGAATCTTAGCGCAAGCTGTAGAATCCTGGAAGCATCCAAGGATTGTTCCGATTGCTGCATTATCAACTGGATTTAAGCTGTAAAGAACTGTTCTTGGAAGAGCGTCTGTTTCAGCTAAAGCGTTTAAGAAATCTGCTAATTCGCTGGATGGTGTGTAGCTGCTGATGCAGTCAAAACCTGTATCTGCGCCTAATTTCTTGTACATTGCTTTATTGTTATCACGTTTTACACCGTAATGTAACTGCATACCCCAGTCAACTCTTACGTATTCTTTTCCTAAGAACATCATGCATGCGAATTTGAATTTTAATTCTTCTTCCCATGTTACTGCACCGCCAGCAAGTCTCTTAGCAAAGATTGCTTCGATTTCTTCTTCTGTTGCCGGGTTGTACATTACGTATGCTAAACTGTGGTCAGAAATCTGGCATCCGTTTGCATTGAAGTAATCGAGACGTTTTACTAAAGCTGCTTTTAAGTCAGCAAAAGATTTGATTTCCATACCAGCTGCTGCTTCTAATTTAGCAAGATATTCTAAGTATTCTGGTTTTTCGATATTCATCGCTTTTTCTGGTCTCCATGATGGAGCTACTACTACATCAAATGTTTCATCAGCAGCGATTTTCTGATGCCATTCAAGAGAGTCGATTGGATCATCTGTTGTTCCGATGAATGTTACATTGCTCTGTTTGATGAGAGCACGTACTGTCATGGAATCATCCTGTAATTTTTCATTGCAAAGGTTCCATACTTCATCAGCTGTGTTTTTGTTTAAATATCCGTTGTATCCGAAATATCTCTGTAATTCTAAGTGGCTCCAGTGGAATAATGGGTTACCGATTGCTTTTCCGATGCATTCAGCCCATTTGCAGAATTTTTCATAGTCAGAAGCGTCGCCTGTGATGTATTTTTCATCAACGCCGCATGAACGCATGAATCTCCACTTATAGTGGTCGCCGCCTAACCATACCTGAGTGATGTTTTCAAATTTTCTGTTTTCAGCGATTTCTTTTGGATTGATGTGGCAGTGGTAGTCAATTGTTGGTACCTGTGCTGCAAAATCATGATAAAGTTTTTTCGCTGTTTCAGTTTCAAGGA
>CAZYUZ010000077.1:0-8815 GCA_964650775.1 uncultured Lachnoclostridium sp.
AGCTTTCAATAATATTGGTTCCTACAGTTACCTGGCTGAATTTATAAGTACCCGCTTTCGTAACATTGAAATCACCAATATAACGTTCAGAGCTGCTGTCCCATTTAAGGTTCGCATCTAACCCATTACTGAGAATTGACGATCCAGCACGTCCATAATACAATTTTGCATCACTCAGACCTTTAATAGCATTTCCACTGTTATCATAAATTTCTGCTGAAACCTGTAACGGCACACTATCCGTAATAATAAAGTTTGTTGCTAACGCTGCCGGGAATATTTCCTGAAGTTCCCTTAATGTTTCCTCACTTGCTGTAATCCATGTACGAACCTTTAGTCCCAAAAGAATTTCAAGCGTTGGCTGTAAATTTGACTGCAATTCGTATGTATCACCATCAATTTCCACATACTTCATAGTAAACGTTCCTGAAGTAGTAAATCTTGCGGTTCCTGACCACACACCATCTTTCAAAATAAATGGGACGTTTACCTGACGATTATTTTCATCCATGAAAATACCATTTACTTTACTTGGAACCGCTTTGCTGCTGGTAAATCCAAGTGTCATATCTGTGCTATAAGAATTACTTGCAGTCATAATTGTAGCAAATCCTGTTCCGTCTGTAATCGCTTCACAAGACACACTGCTTACAGTACTTCCTGTAACCGTTACTTCGACAGGAGTACTTAAACTATATTCCACTCCATCTATCCATACAGAACGCAGTACATAATTTCCTGGTTTATCAAAAGTACAGATTGTACTCCAATTCCCACCACTTCCTGATAAAGGAATCGAATCCTGCAATACCCCTTGTGTACTGCTGATTGCTCTCATGAATCTTGCAGATACACTGGCCGGATCAACTCCGTCTACCGTTACTGTCAATGTTGCTTCTGCCGGACTATTTGGGTCATATTCAAATGAATTGTTACTGATCTTTGCTGAAATCTCAACATACTGACTCATAACTTTTTCGTCTTCGATTGCTATATTGTCACTGCCAGTAACATAATCAACGGTTGTGTTTGTTGTTGTTTCTCCATCCGTTCTTTCTTCAGTTGTAATGGTTGTTCGCGTAAGTGCTGATGAACTTCCAAACTGAAGATTTAATGTTCCCTGAATATCACCGCTGGCAAGAACCATATCATTTGTAAGCTTTGTACCATCGAGATATACCAATGCAGTAATACGTGTTGCAGCATCCTTATCTAATGCCATCATTCCGTATATTTCATTTCCGTCTGTATCTATTCCCAGATTAATTGCCTGTGTTTTATCAAGCACCAATGGAACTGTAACTTTACCGGTTTCAGCAAAGTAATTTTGAGTATCCATAGATGCTGTGCCAATCTGGCGTCCCTGTGCATTTACAAATACAACTTTCATGGAATTCAACAGTTCGAGGAATCGCCCTTGATCTGCCGGAGTATTTGCATAAAATACATAGCAGCTTCCTCCACCCTGTGTTGTAGTTGTTCCACTGTCTCCGCCAAAGCCAGCCATCTGTTCTTCATTCCAGACACGGTTAACTCCTTCATAACCAATGACAACATCCTGCTGAATCATTTTAGGAGTATAAGTAATTTCAGGAATTTCTCCATAAGCAGATTTAAGATCAGCCTCTAAATCGATCTCTTTTCCTGTTTCAGTGTCAATATAATAATAAACACCATACCTCATGAATACTTCCATCTCGATATTTTGAGATTCCAGGATAAATGCTGCCGTATATGCAGGCTGTTCATCCCCATTGACATCCGTTACGGTTGCCTGCCTTTCTTCCGTTCCAATCTTCACTGCACCTTCCAGTGTCAGGTAAGCTTTTTCTGCTGAAGTAGTTACAACTGTCGTTTTAATCGTTCCATCTTCTAAAGTCTCCGTAAGCTCTTCTGTCCGCTCGGAACCATCAGATCCTGCATTTGTTCTTACCCAAAGGTCAATTGCCATTGCATAAGTATCTTCCGCAGTTGCTGTATCACCTTTAAAAGATCCTGTATTAAAAGATTTCACTAAATCTCGGTCTGTTGGTACATCATATGGATCAATCGCACTTGTTGTTAACACTGCATCCATATTTACCTTACTCATCCATGAAACAATACTTTTCGGGTCTACCGTTACAGAAATTGTAGGACTCATTTTCTGTCCAATTCTCTGTTCCATTCGATAGATAGCTCCACCATTGATAACCGCATTGTGAGGGTTACTTCCTCCTAACACTGCAATTGCGGTGCTCATATTACTTAACCCGGACAGCGTATATCCATCTAATGTAGCCGTATTAATATCACAAATCCAGTTGATCTGAGCATTAATATTGCTCCAATATACGGTACCACCACCATTTGCATAATATGCCCAGTATGCCAAACTATTTGATTTTTCAGAAGCTGTTAGGTCCGTATAATCACCTTTAGAACTTGTCTTCAAATATGTATTTAAAGTTACATAATCACTCGAATAGGAAACCAATCCTTTAAGATTATTCTTGATATAATCCGGAAGCGTTCCTGCTCTTGATGCCGCTACTAATGTTTCCACTGTATAACCAGCATCTGCGTTTCCGCTTCCTTTCATCAGTTCTAAAAGATTTGCCAAATTCACATAGCTTTCTCCTAGTGGTTCCATAACTGAATCCCGGAAATATTGCATCATGTCATATAAATCTGGCACATATTTTGTAACATCTAAAGAACTCGTAGAGTTTCTATCAATTACATTCTGTGCATAAGTCTGAATCAGACCTTCCAAAGAAGCAATATAAGAACTTCCTGGTTCCTGACTTTCATTTGTCATGCTGGCGTAATTACTTTTAGCCACAGTTAAATTCTGATTTACCAATCTTAAAAGCTCTGCAAAGGTATTGTCACCTTCCAAGTTCTCATATTTTACAGTAGAAATCGCACGAACTCCCAAATGATTATCGTCCATATCTACTAAAAACTTTTCACTTTCAGTATCGAAATATACATATGCGAAATCATCATCGGTTACCATTTCATTTACACGACCGTCTTCACCATATCCTACACCATATAATGGATTGGTTAAAAGCCCACTGGTACCGTTAAGAGCTGCCGGGCGTAATGTAATCTTTGACAAACCATAGGAAGGATCTGACAAGTTAACAAGGTTACCCCAGGTAATGTTTGCAGCGTTGACCTGTGTACCTGCTCCGGTAGAATCTCCAACCGCAGATTTCCCTGGTGCTGAACCGGTTCCATTTGCAAGCGCAATTTCCAAACTACCATTTGCCGCAACAGTTGTATCAATACTTGTAACTTCCGGTGCTGTTGACAAAGTTACCCACGCATAAGATGCCGTGATTGTTACACTGAGTGCAATCACCAGCATCATTGCTGCTGCGATGACTTTATCTTTCATCTCCGGAAGCAAACTCTGATAATATTTTATTCTTTGCTTTGTTTCATTGGTCATTAGCCGTTACCTCCTTGATCAGCACTTCCATATTGCACGTAAAACGAAATTTCTACCTGGTAAAGTGTGATCTCGCTCTCAATCCATAAAGCTTTCACTCGATAAGTTCCTGCCTCTGGATAATTTGGAATAACTTTTATGTTTCCATTTTCATCTTGACTATGTGTGATGGTTTCAACTGCAATCCATTTTAACTCATCATCCTCTACTGTAAGCTGCTCAATTATTACAATTGGCTCAATTGCTCCCCACTTATAAGAAACCGGAAGACTTTTTTCCTTTTCTTGAATAATCAGCAACTGTGCTGTATTTGTTTTATATGGAGTATCTGTATACGTAATTGTATAATCTGTACCTCCTCCCGAACAAAACGCAAGATCTTGTGCTAATTCCGTATTGGAAAAATCCAATTTAATCTTTGCACCAGCAGATAATTTAATATTACCGCCATCATACAGCAAGAATTTTTCTCTATCAATGATGTAACTGGTCATCGCTGGAAATTTTCCAATCACGGTTTCTGTTTCTTGATTATTAATAAGTTCAATCACTCCTGTCGGATGATATTGACTCGGGCAGTACTGCAGATCTCCTAAAATTTCTTCCTCCTCAGATTCTTCATTAATTACAAATGTTGCTGAAAAAACTTTTTCTCCTACCACAAGTTCTATTTCCGCTGTTAATGGAGTATCTTCTATGTTCTCTTCTTCCGTTGTTGCTTCTGTTTCTGGATCTGTTACTTCCGTTTCTGAGTCCGTTACCTCTGTCTCTGGTTCAGTTACTTCTGTCTCTGGTTCAGTTACTTCTGTCTCTGGTTCAGTTACTTCTGGTTCTGGATCAGTTACTTCTGTCTCTGGAGCAGTTACTTCTGGTTCTGGATCAGTTACTTCTGGTTCTGAATCCGTTGCTTCTTCCTCTGGGTTCGTTATAGCCGCTGTTCCTGTTATCGTGTAGGGCATTATCCTTGTCTCAGATTCTATATTTTCCTGCTCCTCAATCATTTCCGGTTCAATTATTTCTTCTAGTTTTTCGGTTTCTTCTGTTTCAGATTCTTCTGTTTCGGTTTCCTCTGCCGTCATATCTGTTTCAGAAGTATCAGTCTGCACATAATCTAAGCGGTTTAGCGTAAGATTAATTGTCTGATTTGATTCTTGAAGAAAAAATTCTTCTATATCTAATGAGGCTCTTATTCTATTTTCATCACTTGTTTCTGCTGTTATCGCAGCCGTAACACTTTCACCTCTAGCCAGTGAAACTGCACTTGAAGATACTGTAATTGGAATCACCATTTCAGAAAAATCTTCATTTAATAAAATGGTTTGGCCACCTTCTATCAAAAAGTTGCTCTGAATTGTCGATATACCGTCTGACTGTTCGAGTTGTATTGACAAAACTTCTTCATTTATTACATGCGCTGTTGTTGGAGAAGAAAAACATGAAGCACTACCTACTGCTAATGCAGTTATTGTTCCGATACATTTCATAAGCATTCGCATTTTGTAGTTCATATGTTTTTCACCTCCTTTATCTTTATACTTCGTTTGGTTTTGCACTCACAATTAAATTTAATGCCGCAGGTGCCTCACTTGCACCAACAACAATTATTTTCATCTGTCTTTCAATAAATTTGTTTCCTGGGAATTCCCACGTTATTTCTTCTCCGTTAGCATCATAAAAATGATAAATCCATCCTGGACCATAATTGGAATATAACGCGGTCCCTTTTACAACTGCCGTATAGCTCGCTACGTAACTTGTACTTCCATCTACCAATGTAATGATAAAATTATCAGGATTTCCCAATCCAATCGTAGCAAATACAGAAATAGAAGCCTTTTGATCATAGCTGCAATAATTTTCTGCAGCAGTTCCATTAGAAAGTACAAATTCTGTTGTAGCAGCTTCAGTTTCACCACTTTCTACACTTCTAATATAAATCTGACCACTTTCGTTTTTATATTGAAAATCTACGTTTTTTGAAACAGATGCTTCGTAACGTGCATACGCACTGCCAAACACAGTGCTTAATAGAATCCCACAAAGCAGAATCGATGAAAGAAAGTTCAGCCATATTTTGCTTTTTTTATTCCGAAACTTCACCCTTCTGCCTCCTGTATCTATTCTTCTAAATCATATCTTTCAATATTTTCACTTACACTACTGTTATAGGTGCCTCCGAAAATTTCAAAGTTACCTATTCCGTTCCAATTCGCACTGCCTTTGGTTCCTTCAAAAGCACCCTCATAAATAGCAATTCTTCCCAGTCCCTTCTCTTCCTGACCAAAAAGTTCTACTGCAAATGCTTTATTGCTTACGATTTTGCTTGCTCCTTTTATATTAACAGTTACAGGCCAATTATATACTGCTTCTACGTAAACAGCATCTCCCGTATCTATAAATCCACTTCCGGATGCAGCGGCATCCTCAACCAGAACTTCTCCGGTTCCGATAATTTCACTATCGTAAACATTTACGGAACCACCTTTAATTGCTATACCGGTATTACCCGTGATTTTGCAGTTGCTGATTGTCATTACAGAACTTCTCTGCGGCTGATAAATACCTGCATAATATCCATTAACCTCAGACTCAGCTAGTACAAGCTCCGTTCCCCATCGATCATCATTTCCCTGACCGCTGATGGCAACATAGTGTTCACTTTCCAGTATGCTATCATAGATCATTACTTTCGTAAGATTTGCCGTTGCAGCACCATTTCCCTGTAATATAAGAGCATGCTGCTCTGCCTCTAAAATACAATTTATAATCTGAATTGTAGAATCTCCAGCCTCTTCAGCATTCATATCCTCTACACGAACCGCACAATCAAAACCAGAAATATCTACATTACTCAATACAAGGTTCCCAGCTATTAAATCAAGTGCGGTTGTTTTAATGGCTGCAGCCGTTGATGCATTACTGTTCCCCTGTACTTGTCCATTACTTACAGTAAGTGTTGCACCGTCTGCAACAGTAATATAATTATACTGTGTTTCTACTCCGGTATATTGCATGGTGTATCCATTTAAATCAATTACTTTTGCACCATTTTCAACAGAAATTGTACTTCCAGATAAAATATCTGTACTTAATTCTATAATATCTATGCTCTCATCCAACAACGCTTCTGCCAGTGCTGCCTCTGTATTAACACTCTCGATCTTTGCAGGCACATTATGTGCTGTTAAAATAATCGTTGCGGTTGCTGTAATATCTTTCTCTGAATTCGCTAATTCAGTGTCATATGCAATTCCTTCTTTTACTTCATCCAATGTGCAAAGATATGCCCACATTCCATAGCCATTCTCATCCACTTCTACAGGATAATAAACTTTCTCTTCTACTATAACAGCCTCTTCATTGTCAATTACCCCAATATATCCATCTGTTGAAGAGATTTCTTTTAAAAATGCTCCTGTGGATAGATCTCCAACAGCAAGCAGCTGCTGATAGTTTTCGCTCGATTCATCTACGTCAAACACTGCCTTTTCATAATCATACTCGATTGGACGTACATATTCGTCGATCTGAACTTTATTTTCTTCTGCTTCCGCATGAATGGTGCCTCTGAAATAATAGCCCAACATATCGTAAACCCATTCCCATTTGATCGGAAGCGCATTATAATATTGTTCATTTATTACCAGCTTCTGACCTGGAAGAATCGTATATGTATAATTATGTGGTGCAGAAGTTGCCAGATAAACTCTGGATGTACTCTCTGTTTCGAATTCTATTTCTTCCTCCGTAACTTCTCCGTTTTCAGCATTTTCTGGCAACTCAACAGCTACATTGGTTTTTGTTTCCTCTACATAAAAGAAAATTCTCTTCTGAAGTTCCAAATCCATCTCTGATTCAGTTGAATTTTTAGAAATCGTTACCCCAATCTGAACACTTTCAGTCGCATCACTATTATCTATTGTCAACGGAATAATCCCTGACTTCCCCGGTGAAATAGAAATGCTGTTTTCAGACAAGATAATTTTTTCTTCCTCAAATCCCCAACTCTCTGTCTGAAACACCAAGTCGCTTGTTTTTGCCACATTTGTAAACCATGCAGCAGTCATTGCAAAAACAAGTACCAGTACAACCAAAACAGAAGCTACTAACAAAAGAATCTGCATTCTGATTCTTTTGTGAAGCACTTCTTCAATATTATTCACTTTTTCTTCTTTATTGCTCAGTTTCCTGATTTCGTCCATCTAATTCCTCCAGAATCTCCTTCTTTAGAGTCTCATAAATAGATTCATAGTCTGCATAAGTCAATGTTGTATATCCTGGAAGCAATTCTGATTTATCTGCAGGTACTTCCTCACATTCTAATTCATCTTTCACAAGTGCAAGCTCTTCCTGTAAATTTCTCACTGCACTTTGCATGATCATCCCTGAAACCAGTAATACAGGAAGTGCAACACACATTAGAAATCCAACTTTGCTGCTAATAAATGACAACAAATCATTCATTAAATTATCCTCCCCGCTATACCACTTAACGATTCCTACCAAATCCCATGCATCCACATAATATGGATCTGATGTTATATTTGCATCTCCTCTGGTCTCTAAATAAATATTCCCATTATCATCTTTCAATTTATTAACAACACGATGTGTAACGATAGATCCATATATTTCTGAAATCTTAGTGCGGTAGCACACAATATCATCTACTTCTATATTTTCGATTTTTGTGTCCTTACAAAGAAGTAATGAACCAGTAGAAATGGTAGGTTCCATACTTCCTGTCACAACTCGAAACATACTGTATCCGCCAATCGTTACATAACCTTTTGAAATCACCTGTATTGAAAAAAATAAGCATATAGAGGCCGCAATTGCTAAAAAAACTGACGAAATAATATATATCTTTTTATCACCAATCATTAATCAGCTCCTGATAATTCTAAATTAAGACAGAATCCTGAGATTCCAACAGAACCACTATTCATGCAATCTATATCCTGTCCTTCCAGCCATAAATACATACGGATGCGCTGTGGTGTATTTGCCTGCAATGTTGTAATCACAACATCATCTGTTGCACCGGCTTTCATTACAGTCATGTTTTCTCCACTTACAACTCCATCTTTAGCCGCAGCATATAAGGCATGTGTTCTCTTAAAAAAATTTCCACTATTTACATAGGCACTAATCTGTCCTTGCAGATATTCTTGATAGAATACCGCTGCTGCTTCCTCTGGCGATAAATCTCCTTTATTTGCAATTGCTGCTTTAAAAATCTGTTCAAACTGAGAGCCATCATCCAATGATTTCCATGTAGTTGTCTCCTGAACAGTTACGATATTTTCAATATCCACTTCCTCTATGGAATTTCCATACGGGTTGTAGCGAAGAGGTGTTGTAACAATGTAA
>CAZYUZ010000078.1:0-8811 GCA_964650775.1 uncultured Lachnoclostridium sp.
TATCATCAGGCAACAGTTACTTGCAACTGTGGTAACACATTCGTAACAGGATCTACAAAATCAAGCATCCATGTAGAAATCTGTTCAAAATGTCATTCATTCTACACAGGACAGCAGAAAGCAGCTGCAGCTCGTGGACGTATTGAAAGATTCAATCGTAAATACGGAATCACAAAATAAGATATTCCAGGAACTTAAGGTTGAGGTTGCAAAATCTCAACCTTTTTTTAAAGACGAGGAGGAGAAGCATGAAACCATCAGGAATTGGCGGTCAGGCCGTTATCGAAGGGATTATGATGAAAAACAAAGATATGTATTCTGTTGCGGTTAGAAAGCCGGATGGTGAAATCGAGGTCAATCTGGGTACTTACAGAAGCATTGTGAAAAATAAAATGTTAAGAGAAACACCGCTTGTTCGTGGTGTGATCAATTTCGTTGATTCTCTGATTTTAGGGATGCGTACACTGACATTTTCCGCAAGCTTCTATGAAGAGGAAGAAGAACCGACAAAGGCTGACGAAATGTTAGACAAGCTGTTCAAAGGCAATGCAGAAAAAGTTGTCATGGGACTGACAGTCGTATTTTCGATTGTGATGGCAGTCGGCATTTTTATGATTCTTCCATATTTTCTTACGAACTTTTTAAGAAACTATGTGGTGTCAAACACCTTACTGGCAATCATTGAAGGGATTGTAAGAGTTGGTGTTTTTGTTCTGTATGTATTTCTGATTTCCAGAATGAATGATATTCAGCGTGTATTTATGTACCACGGTGCAGAGCACAAATGTATCAACTGCATTGAAAACGGGCTGGAGCTTAACGTGGAAAATGTATTGAAATCCTCCAAGCACCATAAACGCTGCGGAACAAGCTTCATGTTCATCGTTATGGTTGTAAGTATTATTTTCTTTATTTTTATTGATGTGACTTCACCGGTACTTCGAGTCGTGATCAGACTTCTGCTCATTCCGGTCATCGCAGGTGTATCCTATGAGCTCATCAAACTGGCAGGCAGAAGCGAAAGCAAGTTTGTACAGATCGTAAGTTATCCGGGAATGCTCATGCAGAGACTGACAACAAAAGAACCGGATGCTGACATGGTAGAGGTTGCGATTGCTGCGGTAGAAGCAGTATTTGACTGGGATACTTTCATCCATGAAGAACTGGAGGAAGTAGAGGTATGACACTAAGAGAAGCATTTGCTCTTGGGAAGGACCTTTTAAAAAAAGCGAACATTGAAGAATATGAAACAGATGCCTGGCTTTTGTTAGAGTCTGCGGCAGAATGTACAAGAAATGATTTGTATCTGCGTGGTGGAGAAGTACTGACAGAAGAACAGGAAATGCTGTATAAAGAATATCTGGAAAAGAGAAGCGGACGCATTCCCGTGCAGCACATTTTAGGTGTGCAGTGCTTTTGCGGACTGGATTTTATGGTAACGCCGGATGTGCTTTGCCCAAGACTGGATACAGAGGTGCTGATTGAAGAGGCATTAAAGCATATCAGACCGGGAAGCAGTATTCTGGACATGTGTACAGGTTCCGGCTGTATTATTCTGAGCCTGTTGCATTTTACAAAAAACTGTATAGGGACTGCGGCTGATTTGTCCGAAAAGGCTTTGGCAGTGGCAAAGCAAAATGCGAAGCAGCTTGAAAAAGAATGCACTTTTATACACAGTGATCTGTTTGAAAATATAGAAGGCAGATTTGACGTGATTGTTTCCAATCCGCCATATATTGCCACAAAGGAAATCGAGGCGCTCTCTCCGGAGGTTCGTATCCACGAGCCGATGATGGCACTGGACGGTATGGAGGATGGGTTGTTCTTTTACCGTAAGATTGTGAGTGAATCGGTGGATTACTTAAATCCTGGAGGATGGCTGATGTTTGAAATCGGCTATGATCAGGGAGAAGCAGTAAGTGAGATGATGAAATCTGCAGGATACTGTGAGGTCAGGGTAATCAAAGATCTGGCAGGGCTTGACAGAGTTGTAATAGGAAAATTAATGCAGGAGGAATAGTGAGATGTTTGATAAGTTAGAAGACATGCTGGTGCGTTATGAAGAAATCATGAACGAATTAAATGAGCCGGATGTTACAAATAATCAGGCGAGATTTCGCAAGCTGATGAAAGATCAGAGCGATTTGACTCCCCTTGTAGAAGCTTATACAGAATACAAGAAATGTAAAGAAACCGTATCTGACAGCTTGGAAATGTTAGAAATGGAATCTGACGAAGAAATGAGAGAGCTCTTAAAAGAAGAGTTAAATGATGCAAAAAAACGCATTGAAGAATTGGAAGATCAGTTAAAGATTCTTCTTCTTCCAAAAGACCCTAACGATGATAAGAACGTTATCGTGGAAATCCGTGCAGGTGCAGGTGGTGATGAAGCTGCACTTTTCGCAGCAGAATTATATCGTATGTATGTACATTACGCAGAAAGCCGTCGCTGGAAGGTAGAAACTATGGAAGTTGATGATACAGGTATCGGCGGTATGAAATCTGTAAACTTTATGGTGACAGGTTCTGGTGCTTACTCTGTATTAAAATATGAATCCGGTGTACACCGTGTACAGCGTGTGCCTGAAACAGAATCCGGCGGACGTATTCATACATCCACAGCATCCGTAGCGGTGATGCCGGAAGCTGAAGAAGTTGACGTACAGATCGATGAAAAAGATATTCGTATCGACGTTATGCGTGCATCCGGTAACGGTGGACAGTGTGTCAACACAACAGACTCTGCGGTACGTTTAACACACTACCCAACAGGTATTGTTGTTTACAGCCAGACTGAAAAATCTCAGTTACAGAATAAGGCAAAAGCATTTGCACTTCTTCGTGCAAAACTCTACGATATCGAACAGCAGAAAGCACATGATGCAGAAGCAGAGCTTCGTAAGAGCCAGATTGGTACCGGTGACCGTTCTGAAAAGATCAGAACCTACAACTTCCCACAGGGACGTGTAACAGACCACCGTATCAACCTTACCATTTATAAACTGGATAAAGTCATGAATGGTGATATCCAGGAAATTATTGATGCATGTATCGCAGCTGACCAAGCAGCGAAACTCGCAAAAATGAACGAAAACTAATCAAATGCCCCGTTTCCGGGGCATTTTTTAATAATTGGTAAAGTTGACACTACTTTCCGATTGGCATATAATTTAGATAACTATAAAAATAAGATAGGAGTGCTATGTCCATGGGAAAATATTTTGGCACTGATGGCTTCCGCGGTGAAGCCAACGTAAAATTAACAGTTGAACATGCATTTAAAGTTGGCCGCTATTTAGGCTGGCATTTCAAAAAAGATGGTTACAGACCACAGATCGTAATCGGAAAAGATACAAGAAGAAGCAGCTATATGTTTGAATACGCACTGGTGGCAGGCTTAACAGCTTCCGGCGCAGATGTGTCCATGCTTCATGTAACCACAACTCCAAGTGTATCTTACGTTGTAAGAACAGAAGGATTTGACTGTGGTATCATGATTTCTGCAAGCCACAATCCATTCTATGACAATGGTATCAAACTGATCAACCGTAATGGTCAGAAGATGGATGCAGAAGTAGAAGCGCAGATTGAAAAATACATCGATGGTGAAATCGAAGAACTGCCTTTGGCAAAGAAAGAAGAAATCGGCTGTGCAACAGATTTCTCCGTAGGAAGAAACCGTTACATTGGATACCTGATCTCACTTCCAACACGTTCTTTTAAGAACAAGAGAGTTGGTCTTGACTGTTCTAACGGAAGCTCTTCTGCAATTGCAAAGAGCGTATTCGATGCACTGGGTGCAAAGACATACGTCATCCATAACAATCCGGATGGAACAAACATCAACACAAACTGTGGTTCCACACATATTGAATCTTTACAGCAGTTCGTAAAAGACAACAATCTGGATGTTGGATTTGCCTATGACGGTGATGCTGACAGATGTCTTGCAGTGGATGAAAATGGAAATCTAATTGATGGCGATTTGATTATGTACATTTGCGGTAAATATATGAAAGAAAATGGCAAATTACATGATGATACAGTTGTAACTACTGTTATGTCAAACATTGGTCTTTACAAAGCATTTGACCGCGAAGGCATCAAATACGAAAAGACAAATGTAGGCGATAAATATGTTTATGAAAATATGGTGCAGAATGGACATTCCCTTGGTGGAGAACAGTCTGGCCACATCATTTTCAGCAAACATGCTACCACTGGAGATGGTATTTTAACTTCCTTAAAGTTAATGGAAGTAATTCTCGAAAAGAAAACAACGCTCGGAACTTTGGCTTCAGAAGTAAAAATCTACCCACAGCTTTTACA
Organism: uncultured Lachnoclostridium sp.; assembly: GCA_964650775.1. Taxonomy (GTDB): domain Bacteria; phylum Bacillota; class Clostridia; order Lachnospirales; family Lachnospiraceae; genus HGM12587. The sequence continues at coordinate 4,330 of CAZYUZ010000078.1, forward strand.
GAACTTAAAGGTGACTGATAAAGACCTTGTTTTAAATCACCCGGATGTAAAAGCAGCAGAAAAGGCTGTAGAAGAAGCCCTTGGCGATGATGGACGTATTTTAGTTCGCGCCAGCGGTACAGAACCATTACTTCGTGTGATGGTAGAAGCAGAAACTCAGGAACTTTGTGAAAAACATGTAGCAACTGTCATTGATGCAATGAAAGCTGTTATGTAATATTTTAAGGAGAAGGCAAATGAAGAAAACAACATTAGTAATTATGGCAGCGGGACTGGGAAGTCGTTTTGGTGAAGGTTTAAAACAGCTTGCAAAGGTTGGTCCAAGCGGTGAAATCATTATGGACTACTCTATCCACGATGCATTGGAAGCAGGTTTTGACAAAATCGTATTTATCATCCGCAAAGATATCGAAGCTGATTTCAAAGAAGTAATCGGAAACAGAATCGAAAAGATTGCCGATGTTGCGTATGCATACCAGGAATTAGATAAACTGCCAGAAGGATTCAGCAAACCAGCAGACAGAACAAAACCTTTCGGAACAGGTCATGCAGTACTCTGTACAAAAGGTTTGATCGATGGACCATTTGCAGTTATCAATGCTGATGACTATTATGGAAAAGAAGCATTTGTAAAGGTTCATGACTTTTTAGTAGAAGAACATGACACATCAGAAAAATTACAGTTCTGTATGGCAGGCTTCATTCTTGGAAACACTTTAAGTGACAACGGTTCCGTTACAAGAGGTGTTTGCCAGGTAAACAAAGAAGGACACTTAGTAAAAGTTGTAGAAACAGGAGGACTGATCAAAACTGCTGACGGTGCTGGAATCCAGAAAGATGACGGCAGTGTAGAACCAATCGATGCAGGTGTTCATGTATCTATGAATATGTGGGGCTTCTCATCAGAAATGATTGATATTCTTGAAGAAAACTTTGTAGAATTCCTGAAAAATATTCCAGAAGGAGATATTAAGAAAGAATATCTGCTCCCTACCATCGTAGATGACCAGATTCAGTCAGGTAAAGCTGATGTAACTGTACTTGAAACAAAGGACAAATGGTTCGGCGTAACTTACAAGGAAGACAAACAGATCGTAATTGATTCCTTTAAAGCACTCGTTGAAGCAGGTGTTTACAAGGAAAAACTGTTTTCATAAGATAGGAAGGTATTTATGACAATAGGATTTAGAAAGCCGGTAATTGAGGATAAGACCTTGATTACCGGCTATATCAAACAGAAAAAATCAAGAAGCTGCGAGGATACTTTTGGCAACCTTCTGCTCTGGGCGAGATTTTATCAGATTCAGATTGCAGAAGTAGAGGGTATGCTGGTATCAGCCACAATGGGAGAAAAGTTAAGCTTTCATTATCCGTATGGCGCAGGGAATGTGAAAAAATGCATCGAAGCTCTGATGGAATATGCGGATGAGCAGGGACAGGAGTTTCGTATGCATTGCGTAACGCCGGAAGAATACGAAGAGCTGGAAAGCTTATTCCCGGGACAATTCGAAATCGAATATCACCGTGACATCGCAGACTATGTATATGAAGCGGAAAAGCTTCGCACTCTTTCCGGTAAAAAATATCATGGAAAGAAAAATCATGTAAATAAATTCAAAAAAACATACGAGAACTGGGAGTATGTTTCTATGAGCAGTGAACATGCAGAAGAAGCATTTCAGCTGCTTTTAAAATGGAAAAACTTGAATTTGTGTATGGAAAATCACGATAAAAATGCAGAGAGCTGTGTGGCATCTAATTATCTGCGTCTGTTTGACGAGCTGGATGTGTGCGGAGGACTTCTGCGCGTAGATGGAGAGGCTGTTGCATTCTGTATTGGAGAACAGGTTTGCGACGATACGATGGTTGTTCATATTGAAAAAGCACTGACAGAATATGACGGAGCTTATACCATGATCAATCAGCAGTTCGTAGAACACGAATGTCAGCAGGTGACCTATGTGAATCGTGAAGAAGATACAGGAGACGAAGGGCTTCGCAAAGCCAAGTTATCCTACCGCCCTGTATTTATGGTAGAAAAAGGAACTGTAACGAGGAAGAAATCAAATGAGCAACTGGAGAGAAAATGTTAGAAAGGTCATCCCTTATGTACCGGGCGAACAGCCGAACAAACCGGGAATGATCAAATTAAATACAAACGAAAACCCATATCCGCCGGCGCCGGGCGTGCAGAAAGTTCTGGACAGCTTTCAGGCAGAAGCTTTAAGATTGTATCCGGATCCTGCAGTGACAGAGTTGACAGAATGTCTGGCAGATTATTATGGCGTAGGGAAAGATCAGGTTTTCGTAGGGGTTGGTTCGGATGATGTTCTGGCAATGGCATTTATGACATTTTTTAATTCGGACAAGCCGATTCTGTTTCCGGACATTAGCTATTCCTTTTATAGTGTCTGGGCGGAGGAATTTCGTATTCCTTACATAAGACCGGCACTGGATGAAAATTTCAAGCTGGTAAAAGAAGATTATTATCAGGAAAATGGCGGGATCATTTTCCCAAATCCGAATGCACCGACTGCAATTTATGAACCGCTTGATACGATTGAAGACATATTACAGCATAACAAAGATGTGGTTGTGATCGTGGACGAAGCATATATTGACTTTGGTGGTCAGTCAGCAATGTCCCTGCTTGAAAAGTATGACAATCTGCTGGTAGTTCAGACCTTTTCAAAATCCCGTTCCATGGCAGGTATGCGTATTGGATTTGCAGTGGGAAATCCGGAACTGATCGGGTACTTAAATGATGTAAAATATTCCTTCAACTCTTACACAATGAACCGCACATCCATTTGCTGCGGTGTGGAAGCTGTGAAGGACGATGCATATTTTAAAGAAACAACGGCGAAGATTGTTGCCACAAGAGAATGGGCAAAGGAAGAATTAAAAAAACTTGGATTTTCCTTCCCTGATTCTATGGCGAACTTTATTTTTGCGACACACGATAGTGTTCCTGCAAAAGAAATTTTTCAGGCTTTGCGGGAAGCCAACATTTATGTAAGATATTTTAATTCTCCAAGAATTGACAATTATCTTAGAATTACCATTGGGACAGAGGGAGAAATGGAAAAACTGTTTGGGTTTCTACGAAAATATTTGGAAAAGTAGGAGCATGTAGTTATGAGAAAAATTTATTTTATATACAATCCTCATTCCGGAAAAGAACAGATTGGCTCCAAGCTAAATGAGATCATTCGTACATTGGCAGAGAAGGACAATGAATTGACAGTGGTGCCAACCATTGGATATCTGGATGCGATGGAGCGTATTGCAAATTTACCGGATGGCTATGACCTTGTGGTTTGCAGTGGTGGTGACGGTACATTGGATGAAGTTGTCACCGGTATGATGAAGCGTCCGAAAGAACGAAGAGTTCCAATCGGATATATTCCTGCAGGAACGACCAACGATTTTGCACGAAGCCTGGAAATACCAAGAAATATGCCGGAAGCGGCAAAAAATGCGATGATGGGGAAACCATTTGCATGTGATATTGGTTCCTTTAATGAGGATTCTTTTGTATATATTGCATCCTTTGGAATTTTTACAGAAGTATCCTATAGTACAAAGCAGGAAGTCAAAAACGTGTTAGGTCATATGGCGTATGTTCTGGAGGGGATGAAGAGCCTTTATAATATCAAATCCTATAAAATGAAAGTTTCCAGCGAAGAAATAGAATTTGAAGGTGATTTCCTTTTTGGTATGATTACCAATTCCAAGTCAGTCGCGGGCTTTAAAGGACTTGTCAAAGGAGATGTTCAGTTTGATGATGGTGTTTATGAAGTGACCTTTATCAAACGTCCAAAAAATCCGCTGGAAATTCAGGAAATATTAGCAGCCCTGGTGCTGGAAGAGATCAATTCTGATTATATGTATTCTTTTAGAACAAAAAAACTGGTCATCCAATCAGAGGAAATGGTGCCTTGGACGCTGGATGGGGAATTCGGTGGAGAACATCAGGACGTCATGATTGAAAATAATCAGAGAGCAGTGGAAATCGTTGTGAAAGATAACGAAAATTTGGTGGAAGAATAGGAAATATTTGTGAAACCTAGTATTTTTGGAAAAAATTGTTTTCAATTAATTGAAGATGAGTTATAATACTTGTCAAACAGGGTTTTATGCCTTATAGTCGTATTTTTTATTTGGAGGTAATGTCATGTTAGTTTCAGCAGCAGAAATGCTCAAAAAAGCAAAAGCTGGCCACTATGCAGTAGGACAGTTCAACATTAACAACTTAGAATGGACAAAATCAATTTTAGCAACAGCTCAGGAATGCAACTCACCAGTTATCTTAGGTGTATCCGAAGGCGCTGGTAAATACATGGGCGGCTACAAAGCAGTTGTAGGTATGGTTAACGGTTTATTAGAAGAAATGAACATCACAGTTCCAGTAGCTCTTCACTTAGACCACGGCAGCTATGATCACTGCTACAAATGTATCGAAGCTGGATTCTCTTCAGT
>CAZYUZ010000079.1:0-8792 GCA_964650775.1 uncultured Lachnoclostridium sp.
GAGATAAAATTGTATGGCTCGCTTCTCTGCGATTAAATCTTTTAATGTAAGAGAAAGATATTTTTTTATAGCAAGTTTTTCGGCAAGTGGACGCTGGTTTTTGGGGATATAAGTGCATTTGTGACCATCGCTTTGATACCATTTGTAGCGACTTTGGTTGCGCGTGCAGACGAGTTTTCCGCTGGGAAGCGATTCGATTTGTTTCTGAAGATGAGTGATTTGTTTGTCAAGTCGTTTGGACTCTGATAGCATTCGTTCGTAAATAGTAATGACCTCCTTATGTGATATGGTGTAGCTTGATAAGGCTACGTGGTTTATGGGTTTCTGGTTAAAGTAAAACATAGAAAGAAAGTCTTTACAAGGAGTTTCGAAACAATTTTTCTTGGAATTTTTTCGAGAAAAAGTAATTAGGGCATATACAGAAAAATATGCTGAAAATACCCTGATATTAGTCAAAATGTGTTTATGATACGATACGTTTTTTAGTATGAGGGCAAATATAAATTTGTAAATAATGAATGCCCTGTGTTTTTGAAGAAGGGGGGCACTGAGTTATAATGCTTTTTTATATGGAAAAAACAAAGATTATAAAGTGTAATAGAGGAGCTATAGGGGCATTGAAACTAATAAAAAAGATATATGCCCCGCAAGACAAAAGGTGTATAGTGTGGTACAATCGAACAAGAAAAAATAACTAAAGGACTCAGAAAACATGCAGGAAAAACAATTAATGGTTCAAGATAAGATGACAGAAAGACTGTTTGACGAAAATAGTTACCTGAAAGAGTTTCAGGCAACCGTAATTTCATGTGAACAGAAGAATGAAGACACTTGGCGCGTGGTGCTTGATAGAACCGCGTTCTTTCCAGAGGGTGGCGGTCAGACAGGGGATACTGGCTGGCTAAATGAAATTGCGGTCACTGACACCCATGAAAAAGCTGGTGTGATTTATCACGAAACGAAAGAACCGCTGGAAGTGGGAGCACAGGTAGCAGGTAAAATTGATTTTGCAGCACGCTTCGACAAAATGCAGCAGCATACGGGAGAGCATATTTTATCAGGAATTGTATGTTCTACTTACGGTTATAACAATGTGGGATTTCATTTGAGTTCAGAAATTACCACGCTGGATTTTGATGGAGAACTTTCCGCAGAACAGGTTCGAGAAGTTGAAACAAAAGTGAATCAGGCGATTCATGAAAATATCCCAGTGAAGGTGCTTTTGCCATCAAAAGAAGAATTAAAGGTGATGGATTACCGAAGCAAGATTGAAATCGAAGGTCAGGTTCGAATTGTAGAAATTCCGGGAATTGACCGTTGTGCCTGCTGTGCGCCACATGTGAAAACGACTGCGGAAGTAGGCTGCCTAAAAATCCAGAGCTGTGACAGACACCGTGGAGGCTGTCGCTTGACAATTGTTTGTGGTATGCGTGCACTGCGAGACTACCAGCAGAAACAGGAATCAGTAGGAAAAGTGTCTGCAGCGCTTTCTGCAAAGCCAGAGAAAATCGCGGAAGCCGTGGAGCATTTGCAGGAACAGCAGGCAAAATTACGGGAACAGTTAAATTATATTCAGGCGATGTATTTACAGGAAAAGTTGGAAAAGATTAGTGTGGAAGATAGATATGTCTGCATTTTTGAAGAATCATTAGATTCGATTGCCATGCGAAACTTTGTGAATGGAGCAATGGAGCGTTGCGACGGTATTTGTGGCGCGTTTATTGGAGATGATAGCAAGGGTTATCATTATATCCTTGGAAGCAAAGTGGTGGATGTTCGTGAAATTTCAAAACAGCTGAATGGACGTTTTAACGGGAAAGGCGGCGGAAAGCCACAGATGGTGCAGGGATCTTTGAGCGGAAGTGCGGAAGAGATTCGAAGTGTACTTGAAAGTTTAATATAAGAGATGGGAAAAGAAGTGCAAATATGAATAGCACTTCTTTTTTTGTAAAACATCAAATATTTAACGATAAACATTAAAAATATATTGACAATCGTATATGCAGAACATATACTGAAGGTACAAAAGGCAACTTGTACCGGATTATGCACCTTCTGTTCAAATATGGAGCAGAGCTGCAGAAATTATCTGATGAAACATTGTAGAGGAAAAAGATGGGAAAGATTATTTTACGTCTGGACAGAGTGATGGCAGACCGAAAAATGAGTTTGAATGAACTGTCAGAGCGGGTTGGTGTTTCAAATGTAAATTTGTCAAAACTAAAGACCGGAAAGGTGAGTGCTGTTCGTTTTTCTACTTTAGAGGCGATTTGTGAAGCATTGAATTGCCAGCCGGGAGATATTTTAGAGTATCAAAAAGATGAGTAAGGAGGAGCCTATGAAGCAGGAACGTTTGATTAGTACAGCAAAAAAGCTGGATAAAATATTAAAAGTCGTGCAGATTGTAAATTGCGTGGGTGGTGTTTTTGTCATATGCGGAGTTTTGTTTCTAAATATTGCGTATTTGGTAAATCCGGAAAACGTAAATTCAGCCGATATTATAAAATTTTCAACGGGAGAGTTTTCACTGGAACTTGTCAATACAGCAGAAAGGGGACTTGATTTGCCCTATGGATGGATGAATTGTGTGTGGACAGTAATTCTTTTGGCGATTTTGTGGATTGGTTTTTGTTATGTCCGAAAGATTATGGTTCCGATGATGGAAGGAAATCCCTTTGATCGTTCAATAAGTGACTATTTAAAGAAGTTAAGTTTCTTGACTTTGATATACGGAATTGTAGGAAATATTGGTTCTGCAATTACGACATTCATGAAAATGAATCACTATCAATTGGAACGTCTGGTAGATGGGAAGCAGATTTTGTCCATAACTCCGGAATATCAGCTGGAACTTGGATTTTTAGTCGTATTTTTTGTATTCCTGCTGGCATCTTATATTTTCCGATATGGAGCAGAGCTGCAGCAGTTATCCGATGAAACATTATAGAGGAGTAGAAAATGAGAAAGAACAAAAAGAAGACATCACGTATACTTTTGCTTTTGCTACTGATTGCAGGAGTTGCCTATCTCTTACTGGGAGATGCAGAAAAAGGAACTTATGTAAGTTATACGGAGTTTTATGAATCCGTAGAAAGTCAGGAAATTGAATCCGCGGTCATTGATACTGACAGAGTGGAATTCCAAAAATATGGAGATGAAACGCTCTATTACACTGACAATCCTGAATATGAGGGATTTAAAGAAAAACTGCTGCTGGCAGGTGTAAAGGTAGATAATCAGGCAACCGAGGAAGATCCGTTAATCTATGTCCTTGATGTGCTGTTTTACATAGTCTTCTTAGGTGCGGTGTGGTTCGTTTCGCAGAAATTTATGAAGGAGCATCGGGATACATTTAAAGTTGTCAGACATACAGGTGTTACATTTTCAGACATCGCCGGCATGGAGGAACTGAAAAATGAAATGTCTTATGCAGTGGACATTTTAAAGAATCCTGAAAAATATAAACAGCAGGGAATCCGCCCGACAAAGGGGATTATTTTAGAAGGTCCTCCGGGAAATGGAAAAACGTTGTTTGCGAAAGCACTGGCACAGGAAGCAGGCGTGAATTTTATTGCTTCCAAAGGTGCAGATTTTCAAAGTGCGCTCATGTCCATGGGACCTAGAAAAATCAAGCAGTTGTTCAAGAAAGCGCAGAAATACAAACCATGTATTTTGTTTATCGATGAATTTGATGGCATTGGTGAGAAGAGAAACTACGGCGGCTCGGGAATCGATAAGGAAAACAATCGATTAATTACAGTGATGTTAAATGAAATGGATGGCTTCGAGGGTGGCAATGGAGTGATGGTCATTGCAGCAACCAACTCTTATGCCGCCTTAGATCCGGCACTTATTCGTCCGGGACGTTTTGATTTGAAATATACCATTGGAAATCCTGATAAGAAGACTAGAGCAGAGCTTGTGGAAATGTACACGAAGGGCAAGATGCTGGCAGAAGAACTGAAGGTAGAAAAGCTTGCTGATTTGTTTAACGGTATGAGTTGTTCTGCAATTGAATCTGTGCTGAATGAAGCTGCTGTGTGTATGATGGTGCAGAATAAAGAATGTATTGATTTGGAATGTATTCTGGCAGCGCGCAAGAAGATGAATATTTAACTGATATATTCAGTGATGACAAAGAGTCTCTCCCATAACTGTGATTAACATCAGCTATGAGAGAGGCTCTTTGTTTTTACAAAATTCCCAGGGCTTTTCCTAATTTACAGAATTCTTCCTCATAAATACAGTGTTTCATCGTGTTTTCACGGATTGCCTGAAGTGCCTCCATATAATCCATCCAAATGCAGGACTCAATTTCAGATTCCTGCAATGTGAGCGTGGCTTCATCGATAGGTTCTGTATATAAATATAAAATACTTCTCTGACGGTCTTTAAATGGTTTTCCGTAAAATTCGCCTTCATAGTTTTTGAACTGTACACCGAATTCTTTCAAGTGTTCTGATTTGGCAGAAATTCCAAGCTCTTCATGCAGCTCTCGGAGTGCAGACTGAAGAACAGAATCCCCAGCGCAGATATGACCAGCGGAAGAAATGTCATAGCAGCCCGGGTGAGAATCTTTGATGGCACTTCGCTTCTGCAAAAGAATGTCATAGCCGCTTTTTTGATTTTTTCTGGCAATCCAGATGTGTGCAGTTGCATGAAGTGCACCTTCTCTATGCACGACACCGCGTTCTTTGATGATGCCGGTCTTGCTGCCATTTTCATCGATGATATCAAACATTTCCATAGGTTTTCCGTTTAGTGCGGCAGATTCCAATTGTCCTTGCACATTATAAACCAGTTTTAAGGAAAAGAATGGAATCTTTTCGTCTAACAGACGAAAGAAAATCTTATCGCCTTCCCAAAGATTTAGCTTCCAGACATCTTCAATAGCTACCCATTCCAGAACACCTTCGTTGCATTCGATCGGTTCTCCTTCAAATCCATCGGCAGTAAACAGAGACATATATTCCATTTCCACATCCGCAAAAACAAAAGTAACAAGACCACGATACTGGTAGGAAGTCAGGGTATAGCCGGTTTCTTCTTGGACTTCTCTAAGGACGCATTCCTCCGGACTTTCTCCATATTTGAAATGACCGCCGACGCCAATCCATTTATCTTTATTTACATCATTTTTTTTCACAACTCGGTGAAGCATTAAATAGTGATTGTTTTTTTCAATATAGCATAAAGTACTCATTCGCATTTTCATAGTTCATGAAACCTCCATATGCACCATTGTACCTCAGATTTCATGTTTTGCAAATTCTAATGCTTAATATCAGTTAAAGACAGATGTCCCCTTTTTAACCTTTTTGTATAGAATGTCACTTTTTTGGACATTTGATGAAAAATGTCCAAAATTAAGTTTTAGCTAATTCCTTGAACTGCCAAAAACATTTTGCTAAAATAATTTCAATAAGGGAGTAGTCAGCACAGCAGTGCGATATTGTCAACAACACTGGAGAAATCCTGGCCGTACCTGAAATGACGAGACTTATCTGTTGAGATGGATAAGTAGCGTCTTTTTTTATGCGCGGATATCCATAAGTTTAAGGATGATAAATGGAGGAGTATCATATGGCGGATTCCAATATCACCAAAAGAGCTCTTGCGGCTGCGTTAAAGGGCTTGATGGAGAAAGAAGAGTTTACGAAAATCAGTGTTGCAGATATCTGTAACCGTTGCGATATGAATCGCAAAAGCTTCTACTATCATTTTAAAGATAAATATGATCTTGTAAACTGGATTTTTGATATTGAATTTTTTAAAATCATAGAAGAAAAAATGCAGAGTGATACATGGGAAATCATCGAAGCACTTTGTGACTATTTCTATGTGAACAAGAAGTTTTATCGAAGTGCGCTAAAGATTAAGGGGCAGAATTCCTTCGAGGAGCATTTTATTGAATTGATGATTCCGATTATCGAATCAAGAATTAAAGAACTTCTGGGTGACGGAGAAGTACAGGAGTTTCATGTCAATTTTTGCATCGATGCATTTATAGGTTCTGTAAAACGATGGATTTTAGATAAAAAGGATGTTCCGCCAGAGGAATTTACAGCACTTTTGAAGTCTTGTATCAACCTGCTGGTTGTCAGTGCAGAAAAAGAGAACTAAATGAAGATAACGATTCTATAGGGAATTAGGAGAAGAAGCGCTTCAGACGAAAAGTCTGTAGCGCTTCTTTCGGATTAAGATAGAGAAGTTGTAATGGTTCTTCTAGGGAATGCTGTTCTTAAAATATCGGAAAGATTCTGTTCATGATGATTTAGCGCAGGATGAGATGCAAGTGAACCATCAGGCAAAAACCATGCACAGCACGCGTCATCAGAAATAATACTGTCAATGCGCCTGTTGTCTCCGATAAATTCAAATGGAAGAGTCTTGTATATTGGATTTTTGAGAGTATCTTGTGTGTACTTGCAAACTTTTAGAAGGATCTTATTATCACAAGACTCTTCCGGAAGGAAAAACACAAAAACAGAATTCGTTGTACTTAAACAGTAAAGAAGCTCATTACTGCAAATGCTATCGCAATCTTCAGTGCGATAGGAAAGGTAAGAAGAAAAAAGAAAATTTCTATTTTGTAATACAGCGAAAATATCTGTTTTTGCTTCATCGTATTCTACAACAAACATAAAATTGTGAATATCCATAAGGTTATCCAACAAATTATCCGTCAACTCATCTGCTCTACAGAAAAGAAAGAATGCACAGTCAGAATTCATTTCCATTAGTGGTAAAAAGTGAATGAGCTGTTCATGAGAGAAAATATTCCAAGTATAGATTCCAAGTGATTTACCTTCATTTAACAGTTTATGATAATGCTCTGGATGCTGAAGAATTGTTTGTTCATCCAGTTCAAGGGTAATACACCATGGGATGTTGTAACTGTTTTCTGTTTCCTGCTTACGGATAATTTTTGCTCCATAAGTAAAACTGTTATACCCTACATTCATTCCAAAAGATAAAATACGTTCAGTATCAACATGTGACACTATGTGATAGATCAGTTGATAATAGGGACTGTTTTCATTGTGCAGCATTTCCTGCGCAATTTCAAAAAAATGTTTCTGAAATCTTCCATTGGAAAAATGCAGTGCCATGTCCACCAGATTTCTGGTAGTTCGCTCAGGCGATTCTTTTAAGTCTTTTAATTTTCCGCGCACCAGTTGTTTGATTAGGGAACGGGTCATCCCATTGTTCATGAGGATCCCCCCTTCGTGTCTTTTTCTTTTAAGTTTATCGAGAAATGGATAAAAAACAATGGGACAAAAAGCTGTGGTTGTCCAAAAAAGTAACACTTTTTTTTTCCTGTCTAAAAATGTCACATCACAAAATACTTGTCAAATGATTTTTACAGATAATTTTCTTAAAATCCTTTGTAAATAAAAAACTACACATGAATACCGAAAGGAGAAATACAATATGAGTAAGGTAACAGAGGCAATGCAGGGATTTGCATTGGGACAGGCATTGAAATATCTGGAGAAGGATCCGGAAAAGAACATGCTGAAGGTCATGGATTTGGTCGATAAGGCATGTCCAGATGACTGGTATGGATCAGCAAGAGCACTTATCCGTCATTCCATTGAGGAACAGGATAACTGGTATCAATTAATTTTAAGAGTACTGGATCTTGATCCGGGAGTTCGCAATGCATTCCTTGAAAACTTTATTTTTAATGCGTCTTTAAAAGGATCTGCATTACAGGCAGAAACAAGAGAACGCGAAGGCTGCAATGTGCCATGGGCAATTCTGTTAGATCCGACATCTGCATGCAATCTTCACTGTACTGGCTGCTGGGCAGCAGAATATGGTCATAAGCTAAATCTCAGTCTGGAAACTATCGACAGCATTATCCGCCAGGGAAAAGAACTGGGAACTCATATGTATATCTATACAGGCGGAGAACCACTGGTGCGTAAAAAAGATCTGATCAAAATCTGCGAAATGCATCCTGACTGCGAATTTTTATCTTTCACAAATGGCACTTTGATCGACGAAGAATTTTGCCAGGAGATGCTTCGTGTGAAAAACTTTGTTCCGGCAATTAGTCTGGAAGGCTTTGAAGAAGCAAATGACAGCAGACGTGGTGAAGGCATTTATAACAAAGTACAGAATGCGATGAAGCTTCTGAAAAAACATAAATTACCATTTGGTATTTCTACATGCTATACAAGCGTAAACTATAAAGACATCTGCAGTGAAGAATTCTTTGACCTGATGATTGATGCAGGCGCATTATTCGTGTGGTTCTTCCATTACATGCCGGTAGGTCAGGGCGCAGTACCTGCACTTTTACCAACACCGGAACAGAGAACCCATGTATACCACAGCATCAGAGAACATCGTAAAACGAAAGCAATCTTTAGTATGGATTTCCAGAATGATGCAGAATATGTTGGTGGTTGTATCGCTGGCGGAAGAAATTATTTACATATCAATGCTGCTGGTGCTGTAGAGCCTTGCGTATTTATTCATTATTCAAATGCAAATATTCATGACTGTACATTATTGGAAGCATTAAAGAGTCCATTGTTTATGGCATATAAGGAAGGACAGCCGTTTAATGAAAATATGCTTCGTCCATGCCCGATGCTGGAAAATCCGGAAAAACTTCGTGAAATGGTTAAAAAGACAGGTGCGGTGTCAACTGATTACGAAGCACCGGAGGATGTAGATACAATTTGTGACCGCACAACATCTTATGCGAACAACTGGAAAATCAAGGCGGATGAACTTTGGGGAGAAACCTGCAAAGGCTGTTCAGGCTGTGGGAACAA
>CAZYUZ010000080.1:0-8711 GCA_964650775.1 uncultured Lachnoclostridium sp.
ATTACTGGATATCCGCCGATTAATCTGCTTTCTGCCATTTTGCGTGTACCTCCATATAAATTATGCGCAATTTTACCAAGCCAAACCCCTTGTGGCTTGGTTTTGTGTACTAATTATACAATACATTCCTATAGAATGCACGCAAAAAAATGCTAGGATATGGACATTTTTTGTGATATTTGCTATTCTTTGGTTAGAAAGCAGGCAATTTTATGCAATTTATTTATCTATGAGGAAAATATGAAAGCATTTCACGAGATTAGAAATTATCATTCAGATTTAATGGTATGGCATTCCAACTATGAAAACATCAGTTTCGTTGCCCATTGGCAAAAAGAGATTGAGCTTGTTTATGTCAGAGACGGCGAGGCAAGCTTTCATGTGGCAGATCACAGTTTTACTGCTCACGCAGGAGATCTGGTCATCTGCGAAAGCGGTCAGATTCATTATAGCGATTCTTATAACACGCAAAATCATCTGGACTTTTTGATCTTTGATACAAACCTGATCAGCTCCAGATATCATAATCCGCATTTTAAGAATCCATTGGTCCGCGCAGAAGAATTGGAAGCTTACGGCTTGAGCGATGCCTTACAGCGCCTATTTTCCAAAGTTCCTGAGGAACTGGACAAAAAACAGCCATACTACAAAGATATTGTCACAGCTGCAATTCGCGAATTCTGGTTTTTACTGAAAAGGAATCTGCCAAGAGAGGAAAAGGCAACAGATGACAGCAGAAGAGCTCGTATGCTGGAAGAGTTCCAGGAATTGCTTGATTACATTGATAAGCATTATGCAGAAGATTTGACTTTAGAACATGCTTCCTCGATGATGCATTTTTCTCCTAGCCATTTTTCGAAAACATTTAAGAAGCTGATGGGTATGAACTATGTGACTTATGTAAACATGGTTCGTATTGAACAGGCAATTCAGATGCTTTCCACGAATCAGTACCGCATGATCGACATTGCATTAGAATGCGGTTTTTCAAACATTCGAAGTTTTAACAGGGTATTTAAAGAAATCACCGGTTATACTCCGACAGATTTTTCTTCTCAGGTTGATCCTGATTTATATAAGACTACCTATTATCACAGAAAATCGGGAGATACCGAGTATGTGGAGGGTGGCTCCACAACCATGAGACCAAATTTTACATAAATTCACACTACCAATGGGGCTTTTTCAAGCCCCATTTCTATTTGCCGCTTATTTCAACGCTTTCCAAATTTCATGCTTCATGGCATCATCACAAAATGCCACATCCACTGCATTCATCTGATACTGGTAAAGCTCTTCTTCGGCAATTCCAAACTTATCATTCAGAAATTCCATTTCTTTTGTAATGCTTGTATTGCTCACTGTGCGGTTATCGGTATTGACAGTCGCAAGGACACCTGCTTTCGCAAATTCTCGAATTGGGTAAATCTGTCCTGGTTGCAGAGCTTTTGTCTGATAGTTACTGATCGGACACATTTCCACCCCAATGCATTTTGCCGCAAGAATCTTTTGCACCTCTGTATTCCCCATCATGGCAATGCCGTGGCCGATACGCTTTGCACCCATATCAACAGCATCTAAAATGCTCTGTGCACTGCCGCATTCTCCTGCATGGATGGTGTAAGGATAACCCAGTCTTTTTGCTTCTGCAAATAAATTTCCAAACAGGCCATTTGGCATTCCCGCTTCATCGCCGGCAAGATCAATGGCACATAAGCCTTCACCTAAAAATTCACGGCATTCTCTCATCATACGGATATTCGTTTCTTCGTCCAGATGACGCATATTACAAGCAATGACCTGATATAAAATGCCACATTCTTCAGAAGCTTCTTTCAAACCATCCAGCACCGATTCCATAACCTGACTGCAGCTTAATCCTTCTCCACAGGAGAAAATCGGAGCAAAGCGGACTTCTATGTATTTCACATTGTCTTTTTGTAAACTAAGAAGAAAATCTTTTGTAGATTTTTTTAAGCCTGCTTCTGTCTGGATACACGAAATTGGCAAGTCAAATTTCTGAAGATATTCCGCAAGGCTGGTACAATGATCACTCACCTGAATTTCTTCTTCGCGAACCTCTCGTCCAAGAATCTCCCCCATACTGTTTAAGATTATAGAGCCATCCAAATGGCAATGAAGATCAATTTTCGGTCTATTCAAAAAATTTTTATCTAACATTTTACAGCCTCCTGTAATTTTTCTGCCATTTCAAGCATCTTTTCTTTATCTACTTTACAAACTTTTCTATCATAGGTATAAAGTCCGTTGATCTCATCCTCCACATCACTAAGCTGTGTGTAAATACATCCACACATTCCCTTTGGCGCTGCCGGCAAAATCATAACGTCATATAAGCTTAAAATATCATCCGTTAATTTTTCCGAATCGTCACTGCCGCCATAACCGTATGTATTATACTTGCTGTAATAATGACCTTCTACCGCCATAGAATATCCGCCGCATTCTGACATAAACATTGGGCGCGTCTTTGGCTGTACTGGGGTTGCCTTAAAATAAATGTGTTCGCTGTCAAAGTCATTCTTACCTTGCGCAAACCAGCCGGAAGTCGAATCCGCAAGTCTTGTTGGGTCTAAATTCTTTACGTTATCATACATATAATCACTTTCGAACTGCCCCCAGCCTTCGTTGAAAATTGTATAGGCAATGATCGATGGGTAATTATAAAGCTGTTCGATAGTGTTTTCCACATGCTTGATAAAAATTTCTTTACGTTTTCCACCAAGTCCCGTTTTATCTCCACGTTTTTTATATCCTAATGTTGGAATCGCAGTATCTCTGATAAAACTATAAGTTCCATTGTTGACCATATCCTGCATCACCAGCATTCCAAGCTTATCACAGGCATAGTAGAAATAATCCGGTTCTACTTTAATGTGCTTTCTAAGAAGATTAATTCCCAGCTCTTTCATACGCAGAATATCTCTGTCGTATTCTGCTTCCTCCGCCGGCAGATAAATGCCTTCCGGAAAATAGCCCTGATCAAGTACACCGTGAAGGAAAATTGGTTCATCATTTAAACATACACGATTGATACCATTTATATTCTTAATTTCAATGGTTCGAAGAGCAAAATAAGTTTCTACTTTATCTTCACCTGCAGTTATTGTCATCTCATAAAGATATGGTGTATCCGGTGTCCAAAGGCGAATTTCCTCTTTTGGAATCTCAATACGACCTTTATTTTCCGAAAAATGTCTTTCCTGCACTGCTCCGCTTGGCAGCTTGACATTTACCACAAATCCAGAAGTTCCCGCGAACAGTTCGATATCAGAACCAGTAAGATCTGGTGTGATTTTAATACGTTCAATATATTTTCCCGGTACCGCTTCCAGCCAAACGCTTTTCCAGATACCGGATACCGGTGTATACCACATACCACCGCGTTTTTTACACTGTTTTCCATATGGATAGTCTAAAGACAATTTATCGGTAACTTTCACCTGAAGAATGTTTTCACCCACACGCTCAATGCAGTCTGTCACATCAAAGGTAAATTCCAAATAACCACCTTCATGAGTTCCCAAAGTCTTTCCATTTAAAACAACTTCTGCAATCTGATCCACCGCACCAAAATGCAATAAAATTCTTTCTCCCTTCAAAGCCTCAGAAATCATAAATTTCTTTTCATATGTAAATGTATCTTTTACTTTTTTCCCACAATTCGACAACTGGGACTGTGGCGGGAAAGGAACCCTGATTTCATCTCCATCCAATTTCCACATTCCATTCAAGGACATCCAATGTTCTCTCTTCATCTGAGGTCTTGGATATTCCTGCCACACCGTTTCTTCCGTTTGCTCTAATTTTTCTCCAGCTTCTGTAGACAATTCATAATGTCCCAAACGAACCATTCTAAAAATCAGCGCAAGCGTGACACACAATGCCACTGCTACAATAAATGCCGCCAGAAAAATGTTTTCATTTGGCAGGAAAGAATAAGTTCCATCATTATTCAGAATCATTTCCGCATCGCGAAGCACCCAGGCACCAATCGCCGGTCCGATGATTCCCGGTATCAATACCTGACCGATGATTCGCACGCCCTGAAACTGTCCCGCTCTTTCCTCCGGAATATGGTCACGAATCTTCGCACCAAAAATCGCCATACCAGTCAAATAACCGCTCATCATAAGTAAAGAGCCAATAAATACCGGCACCGTATTTCTTCCAAAGAATAAAATCACATAACCCAGCATCAACATCGCCACCGGTGGCATCACACTGGTCTTAAAACCAGTCATGTCGTAAACTTTTCCGTAAAGCGCTGTTACAACTGCTGCAAGAATAATTGCAGGCGCCATGATCAGCACATAGTTTGCCATGCCAAGACCTTTTTCATAATACAGAATCAGATATGGCATATAAGTCTGAATCGAAATTCCAAATACCGCAAAAGCTCCAAGCACCGCATAAAGCAGTTTATTCTCTTTCACAACCTCTAATCGGAAACTATAGAAAACTGTTTTCCAATAGTTTTCTTTGGAAGGCTCTAAATCCTCTTTTTCTTCTATAATAAAGAAACCAAGTACGCCAATCACCAGCACAACGCCGCCGATGATGTTAAAAATCACTGTCCAGCTTTCGGCCAAATCCAGATTAAATCCCATAAATCCGCCGAACACGAAAAGAATCGCAACCAGCGGCATCATGGAGTTAAAACCTTCGATTTTTCCTCGGTCTCCTTCGTCACCCTTATCTGTCAGCCATGCATTATAAGCCGCATCATTTGCTGCTGAGCCAAAGAATGTCATGATGCAGTCCAATGCAATTACCAGACTCACACCCAGAGAAGCTGCAGCCGCAACACTGCCTGCAATCGGTATCAAAGTTTCCACTTTAAGCAGTCCAAACCCCAGAATTGAAACACCCCAGATGATATATCCAAGGCACATCAAAAGTTTTCTTTTTCCTACTTTGTCCGAAAACGCTCCCACAAGAATTGTTGTGAGAGTAGCTGCCACAGAACTCGCCCCCACCATCAGAGAAATGTCTGCCGCTGATGCATTGAACATTTTATATAAGAAGACATTCAAATACATATTTTCAACGACCCATGCAATCTGCCCGATGAGTCCGAAAATCAGCATCGCTGCCCAGAATTTTCCGCTTAGTTTTTTCTTCATATGTATACCTTCACCTTTTCAGTCATTTCCCCAAAAGACTTATTTGTATGTCTGCATTGCTTCTTCCATGGTCATACCATTTGCAATGGCTTCTTTACGTTTGTTATTGATCTCCTGAATTTCTTTCATTCGATCGCCTGTCAGCTCATACTTTCTCATAACGAGAAGTGTGATTGCCCATGCCACCATCGGAATGATGCAGAACAGTACGATTACTACCCAGTTCATTCCTGCAGAGTATGGTGTATCTGCTGTTGGCAGGTTCTGCAGTCCGATCATGGATACCGCGATACCTACTACCGTTGCTGATAAAGAAGATACCAGTTTATCAACTAAGGAAAACAATGTTCCCATGATACCTGGAATATATTTTCCTGAGCGGTATGTTTCGTAGTCGGAGCAGTCCGCTACCATTGGAATTGGCATATCTGCTGTTGAGTAGTATGCGCCATAACCAATACCGAACAGTAAAATGAATAATACAGTGTATAAATTGATGCTAAGTTTACCATTACTGAGCAGTGTAAGGTTCCATGCAGGATCTCCCTGTTTCCAGAGAAGTAATAACGCAAGAACACCAATGTAGCAAACAAGTGCTACGGATACGTATTTCATCAAAGATGCCTTCTGACCTTTCTTCTGAGAAGTACGTACTGTCAGCATGAAGAATGGTACGGAGAATACATATCCAAGTACCATCATTGGTAAGTATAATCCATCGTAGTTACCCATCATACATCCGTATAACATACAAAGTACTGTTACGTTTGTAGCGATGGATAAAGCTAATTTACAACCAGCACCAGCTACCATTAAGCGCTGCATTGGGTTGTTGTTTTTGATGATTTCGATGTATTCGGAAATCTTTGTCTTTTCCTGTGTTGCTCCACCAATACCAAAGTATTTTGGCTGGTCTTTTTCCCAAATACCGATAATCGCAAGGATTGTCAGTAAGATAGAGATTACGATACCAATTGGTGTTAACACTTTATAGAAGTCTGCACTGCTGTAGTCTGCAACGTTGGCACGAATGATTGGTGCTAAGAACTGCATAAGTCCCATACCAGCCATTGAACCGATGGTGTTGAAGATCGTGAACAGCGGTCTCTGGTTCGGGTCATTTGTAAGAACAGTCTGACCGGAACGAGTTACAGATGTCTGGAATGTATAACCAATTACCCAGACAGCATACAGCACGATAAATGCTGCATATCTAAGCCACATCTGTTCTGCCGGAATTGCAGGGCAGATGCAGTAGAGCATAAATACAGAGAATGCCATGATAACGTTACCGATTACCATGAACGGTCTGAATTTACCAAATTTACCGTTTGTACGGTCCATAAGCGCACCGATGATTGGGTCAGTGATAGCGTCAAAGACACGCATACCTGTAACCATTACGGATGCGAATACAGTTGCAATACCTAATACATTGTTACCAAATGTTGCAATGTAGGACAGAATGAGTACATAGTAAACATTTGTCGCCCCATTGTTCAGCGGAAACAATGCTAACTGGTACATCTTGGCGCGGTTTACGCCCGCGCCAGATGTGTTATTTTCATTTCCCATGATATCTTCCCCTTAAACTTCAAGAGTGAATGTTAATTATTATTTCTTTAAAGATTTTTTGAATTCTTTGTAAGTTACGTAAGCGTCTGTCTTTTTGAATTTGTTTACTTTCACAATCCAAAGAACAAGTGATACTGCGAATAATGCAGTCATTACAATTGCACCAGCTCTAGCTGCTGTAACGATCTTTGGTTCAATTACTTTGATTGTTGTATCCGGACCAATACCGTTCATCGCCTGCGAATTTGCAATTGCATATAAGTTGTGGTGGCAAGCTTCTCTCATTGCCGAAACCGCTACAGGGTCATTTTCATACTGTGGCAATCCATTGCCGCCTGTAATATAGAATGCAAGCATTGAGTCATAGGTTGTTGTTCCACCCATGACGCCATCGATACCATTTACCATAGTAGAAAGTACGTTGTCTGTAATCTGGAGACCATTACACTGCCATTCTTCGTTCATGATACCTTTTACAAGTCCTACGTTCGCACCTGACCACTGTGCACCCCAACGAGTGTAAGCCATCATAACGCCGTTACCGGAGCCTTGCGAATCTTCCAAAGCACCCTGAAATGCTCTAAGGTAAATTTCACGAGCAGACTGTTCATTTAACCATGCACCAAGACCGATACGATCCTGTTCAGAGTCATTTAATGCAAAGTGTTTGATTACTACATATACACCTTTATCTTCGATACCTTTTACTTCGTATTTTCCGATTTCAGAGGAAAGAACACCATCTTCTGAATAATATTCAAAGTTACGTCCGCCGTATGGAGTTCTGTGTGTATTTGCACCAGGTCCATAGAGGAAGGATACTTTTGCATCAAGACAATCATTACCTACGATGTTACCCACTTCATATACCAATTCTTTGTTGAAAGTAGCTGCTAATACGTCTTCAGATGTAAGAGCTGTTGTTTCAACACCAAGACCTGAACCGAATAAAGCAACTGTTAATCCCTGAGGTCCGTTTTCATCACGTGTACCAGGAGCTTCTACAGATTTAATTGGCATTGTCCAGTGGAAGGAGTCACCAATTAAGGAAACCATATCATCAAATGTAAGCTGGTCTAACAAGGTATCCCATGCCGGATCATCATAATCAAGACCGATCATGTCATAGAGCTTCATGCCATTGTCAGCACCAAGTGTAGGCATTTCTACTTCTGTATCTGGAGCTGTAACGTACTGCTGATCCTGCAATGCCTGTACTAAGTAATCATTTAATGCAATCTTAATTGTTTTTTCAATGCTTGGCATTGTGCCTTCCCAGTCATTACGTGTAAGGTAAGTCACTGTCTGGCCTACTTCGGAATTCTGATTAGGGTCTGAAGAATCTAATCTGTTTTTAACTTCTGTTCCAGCATCACTTGTAGCATAAGTTGTTGTATCAAGTGCTGGATTATTCCATGTT
Source organism: uncultured Lachnoclostridium sp. (assembly GCA_964650775.1). GTDB lineage: Bacteria > Bacillota > Clostridia > Lachnospirales > Lachnospiraceae > HGM12587. The sequence continues at coordinate 8,143 of CAZYUZ010000080.1, forward strand.
GCAACTAATTCTGCTTTACCAGCTACGTCCATACGTCCAGCTGTATTTTCTGGTGTAAATCCTTTTGCTGCTAATACATTGTTTGCCGCATCGTGAGCATCTGTAGCTGCTGTGAATAAATAATCACCAGCATCTAAAATGTATGTACCTGCGCCATAAGCATCATAGCTTGCTACATAATCTCCATCGATTTCAATTGTTAAAGTTTCAGAAGCGCCTGGAGCTAAAATGTCAGTTTTTTCAAATCCAACTAAGCTTACAGAAGCTTTTTCAACATTGTTATCAATATCATACTGTGTGTATGGGCTTGATACATAAGCCTGTACAGTTTCTTTACCAGCTACGTCACCTTTATTTGTAACAGTTACTTTCATTGTATAAGTTGTTGTAGCTGCGTCATAAGTTACTGATACATCACTGTATTCGAATTCTGTATAACTTAAACCGTAACCGAATGGGAATGCTACGTCATCGCTGTAAGCGTAAGAACCAGCATTACCTGTTCCCATTACGAAATCTTCGTAACGTGTTTCATAATATTTGTATCCTACATAGATACCTTCCTGATA
>CAZYUZ010000081.1:0-8528 GCA_964650775.1 uncultured Lachnoclostridium sp.
TTTCTTTTGTCTCGTTTGAAAAGAAAATGCTTTCCCCTGCATTATAACGTTTTACAAGTTCATCAAGATTAGATGCTGTCGGAGTTTTATACCATCTGTTGTTAATCCTATAATAAGTGTTTGTACCATCTGATTCTCCATCGCCAATTCCATCAGGAACGTTTAACACTCTTGTCATACTGATAGTTTTTGGTGTATCCGAAATCAGATAGAACAAATTAGCATTTTCTGTTCTAGAAGATATACTAATTGCTGTGGATGCACTAATCGTTGCTGCTGCAATCTCATCTTCATCAGAACTTCCGCTCGCAACACCGGTGTTAGGCGTTACTCTCGGATCAGCACATATACCACCAAACGTAAATTCAAATTCAAATACTTCACTATAATATGCCGAATCTCCTTCTCCATACATAATCCTTGCATAAATATAGTTTCCATTATTTGCATTCATCGTAATTTCTGCCAGACCATCAGTTTCCGTATTCGTCCATTCATTACTTGCAAACTGAATCTTTGGTTCACTGGCAATCATCCACTGGAATTTATCCGCACCGGAAATTTTAACAACATCTCCATTAATTAAATTACCTTCTTCTGATGGAGATTCTGCTGTCAACTGGTCTTTTGCAGATACCTTAAAGGAACCAAAATAATAAATTTGAGGATCATAGTTTTTCCCAGATACTTTAACATATAAATATACACTATCTGAAACCACAGTTTCAGGAATCACAGCAGAACCACTGTATGCAGTTGCCTGATCCATGAAGGAAGTATCAGTTCCTTTATATCGGTATCTGTAATCAGCATCTGTTTCATCCCCTGTCCACCACTCTCCTGTACCCATATTTTCAGGTGCAGTTGTAGAATACAAATAACTGATCGTATAAGTTTCGTCGTTTTCACCGCTAAATCTTGGTTTAATCATCATGTCACTGCCGACTTCGTATTCTTTAGCAGCAGAAAACAGCTCATACACTTTCTTGTTTCCATCCACATCATAGTAGCTGTAGGTGGTTACTTCCGGTCTTGGAAGCGCCGGTCTGTCATCCTGATCAAAGGATGGTTCCGTTAACTGAGCCGGGTAGATTCTTTTATTATTATTTACAATCTCAACCGGAACCACATGATACTTAATGCTGGAAGTTTCAAATGGCAATGATAACTCACTTCCTGAAATGTCCGTTTCTACAGTTGTTGAATTATCATCTGTATTCGGAATAGCATCCAGAGAAGATTCTGCCTCATAAGCGTTGTAATATACCTTACCTGATATAGCATTCGCAAATGTGATTTTTACAAAATCTTTCAACACAGGATTCGTAGAACGAATCACTTCACTTCCTGTAACATGGTATGGATTGCTAGTCGAGAAATTATTGTAAGGGTATACAACAGTCACTTTACCTTCAGAATTTACCCCTGTGTCATAATAATGGTAATAACCATCTGTCGCATACGCATTTAACAGCCCATAAAAACCACTTTCGCCAAGTATGATTTTTTCATTGTTTTCTTTATAAAAGTTTTGCTCTGAAATATCTTTCAATGATTTTCTTGCCTGATATGCAATTTCGTAAGACAGACTTTTCCCAGTGATTGGAGCCTTAACAGCTACCTGCACGATTCCACCTTTTTCTTCATCTGCTATCGGAGTCGTATAAGAAAATGCTTCTTCGGCTTTTATCAACCATTCCAGATCATAGCTTGTTGTACTATTATCATTTCCACTATATTTTGTATAGGATGACCAATTGTCACTCGGTGCACTATTCGGTGCTGATGTTGCTGAATTACTTGGAGCAGCCGAACCGCTGCCCACATAATCATTGTTTCCAAGCAAGTAAATATCTGACAAACCATTATCAGCTTTTCCCGCAATACCACCGACAGTAATATCACTTCCATTGAAAGATACAGTCTGCTTTACTTCTGAAATCGTTCCTGTATTAGTTCCTGTAATTCCACCTACATATAAATCATTCCCTGAAATAATTTTGTTTGTGTCTAAAGGGGTTTCAGATACTTCAGCGTTTAAAGCAAAATCACTGGCAACCGTTTTTGTTGAATCATAAGTATACTTAAATGCCCTATGAGTTAACATGCTGTTCAAAGAAATGCTCGATTTTGTTGTATCATCTATCTCAACTGTTTTTGTAAGTGTGGTGGATTCTTCGGCCTCCAAAGAAACTGTTGTAACAACGGTATCATCTGACTTTTTCCACTCATCCCCAAGGGTAACTGTTATTACTTTAGATATATCAATTTCTGATAACTCATTGTTATTTTTTAAAGTTAATATATATGTACGATATCCATCTGCATCACTATAATTCAAAGCTGCCTTTAACTTTGTAGTTGTATCTGCTGTGGTATTTTTAACTTCAATATCTGACTTATTACTTGTCAGTACATCTTCCTCCTGTTGATAATAATAGGTCACATTTGCAGTTCCGCTTACATTTGCAGTTGTATATCCAAATGCTTCTAACTCAGTTCTTGCAACAGTTACATCATTCCCTGTTACAAAAACCCTCTGAATCGTACCTGCATTTTCCCCACAGATCAGACCGAAATAGTCTGTTCCCGGTGCTGCTGCATAGGTTTTTATTTTACTTGCAGATACATTTTCAGTATTAGATGGTGTAGAGGAATTCTGTGAAATTGCCAACGCACGAAGACTTTTGGCCTTCTCCAAATTATCTTCTGAACTATTTACACCTCCTACAGTTCCATTAATCATCGGATTTGAAGTATAGGTAATCTCATCTCCTAAAGCACCCTGTACTGCAGCTTTGGCATTTCTTGTATAACTTACATCCTGCACATCTATAACCAGATCCTGGACTTTTCCAGTAACCCTACCAAACAGCAAACCTTGTACTTTAGAATCGTTTGTCGCAATATCATCCGTTACTGTAATAGAACTTTCAGAATAGGTAATCACATGACCGTTACCATCAAAAGTGCCGGCAAATGTTCCTGTTGCCGGTACAGAAACACTAAGTTCAAGGTCATTTACCAACTTAAATGTTTTTCCATTTGTTCCTTCCGTAGCATTTCCAAGTTTCATCAACTGATCAGCTGTTTTAATCAAATAATCATTTCCGTCTTTTTCAAACTCTACAGAAACACTATTTCCAAGTTCAAGCTGCTCCGCTCTTACCCCTATCCCGGAGCTAAGCGCAAAGATCATCGCCGCAACCACAAGGCAAGCCACCCCGCCTGCGGTCCATCTCCATTTCTTATTATTTAAGAGTTCGCTGATTTTTTTCATCATTTACCTCCCCGTTTATTGAAACGCATCCAGCAGTTCTCTCTGTGAAGAACTAAAGGACTTGCCCTGCTTTCCGTATTCGTTGCGAATGCCGTCTAAAATATGTGCCATTCGCACCTCGCCGCATTCTGCATGAGCAAGAAGTGCCCCATGCAGTGCCGCATTTTTAATAGAAGCTCCTGATAATTCGAATGCCTGTGCAAGGGTATATGCATCCACATCCGGACCAAGCGGAGTTTCTTTTGGGAAAATTGTCTCCCAAAGTTCTCTTCGAAGATTCGCATCCGGCATTGGGAAATGTACCATATACGAAATTCTTCGACGGAACGCCTCGTCAAAGTTCTGCAAAAGATTGGTCGCAAGAATTGAAACACCTGCGTAAGCTTCAATTCTCTGAAGCAGGTACGCTGTCTCCGCATTTGAGTAACGATCCTGCGCATCTGATACATCACTTCGTTTTGTAAAGATTGCATCTGCCTCATCAAAAAGTAAGATGCAGTCACATTTTTCAGCTTCATCAAAGATTCTGCCAATATTTTTCTGAGTTTCCCCGATATATTTGCTGATCAACTGGGATAAGTCTACGCGGTAAAGCGGCATTCCCAGCTCATTTGCAAGTACCTGCGCTGCCATGGTCTTTCCGGTACCCGGAGCCCCATAAAACAGAACAGATAATCCATTTCCATAAGTAAATTTGTTTCCAAATCCCCAATTGCTCATAACAGACTCTCTCGATGCAATCATCTTACTGATTCTTTGAAGCTGTTCATACTGAGCTTTTGGAAGCTTTAATTCCTCGAAAGTGCGTGTCGCCGGTAAAAGATTTAAGCTGGTAGACGCCGACGGAACCTGAATGTGTTCTGCACGAATTGTTCCGGCTTCGAGCTCACCGCGTATATTCATAATATAATGAAGAAAGTTTCCCATCGGAAGCTGCCTTCCGGTCAGCTGTGATAAACTCAAATGCTCCGGCAGCTGTTCTGACAGTTCACCAAGCAATTCTTTTACTATTTCTTCTTTTAGGCTTCTGCCCGGGCGGCTCAATTTTCTTGTAAATGTCACTGCCTGTGGCTGTTCTGTAAATTCTCTTTTCTCTTCCTTGATAATTCCAAAGAATCTGAAGCAATTTGTTAAATCAGTCAGTAATTTTTCACGAATTTCTTTTCCAAGAGTTACGCAGACAAATGCATCATATAATCTTGCACAAAGCATGCATGCATTTAGCTCTCTTTCACTTCCTGCAAAAACATCTCCATCTAAAACGAGCAATGTCATTCCCTGCTTTGCAGCAATCTGTTCCATACAGAATCTTCTTCCGCTGCCACGTTCCCCTTCAATACAAAGAATGGCTTTCATCTCAGATTTTTCTACAACATCAAAAATTTTCTCAGCATCTTTGAATATTTCTTCCAAACCATAAGCTTTTTTCTGATTTGTCAAACAAAGCTCTGCTCCTTTTGGAAGCTTTGGCAATTCTCCATTTAACCAGCATTCCAGCACCGGTGATAACACCACTTTATCCTCAATCTCATAAATCCACATTGGAATTCCGGACACTTCCTCAAGATTGTCAGTTAAAATCAGACGATAAATTTCAAAAAATTCTTCTCTGCTCATCTCACAGGAGTCATATTCATCCCAAAGGGCACACAAAAGCAACTGTTCCATTCTTGTCAATTCAAGAATACGCACAGCTTCCTTCCATGTCCAAAGTTCTTCTCTGATTTTTAATTGTTCAATCAGTCTGTCCAAATATTCGCTCATTAATTTTCCTCATCCTCTGGTGGTGTTTCTGTATCTACAGCTTCGATTGCCTGATCTTCTAATTCTTTTCGTTTCTCTCTATAATAATTTTCTATATCAGCTTTCTGAAAATCATATGCATAATTAATCTTTCTTAAGAATGTTTTTTCAGCAGAGTTCTTTCTATATATTAATGTTTCCAGTAAGCTTTCCTTTGCAAGTCCTACAACTGCTTCTTTACGAAGTTCTCGAACCTTCGACTCCATTTCTGCAGTCTGACCTTCGCCTGTGGACATCTTTCTTCGGATATCTCTAATCTCTTTGCTGATTTCCTTCTGTCTTTGTTTGCTTTTTGCAAGTTCTGCCTGTTCTTCCTCTTTTGAGAAAAACGGCATGGATTTTTTTGCAGCCTCTGCATTGGCACGGTTCAAATAAGTCTTCACTGACCTTTGTGTCCAAGGCTTATTTTCTTTCTTTTCAATCAAAACTGCCGCATTTTCCCATCGTTTGGAAACATAGGCGCGGTTTTCATTATCTCCCTTTAACAGCGCTTTCTGCTGATAATCTTCCATTTCCTTCTGATACTTGCTGGCAATGGTATCATAGCGGGAAGTTTTTAGATTTGAATAAATAAATACACGGTCGCGATTCGGATTATATCCCAACTGGATCTTTCCAAACATATTCTCCTGTTTTAACAGGCGGTCACAATTGAAAAATTTTCCTTCTGCAACGCTTTCATAATACCCTTCAATCTTCTTGTGATCACCAAAATATTCCACCTGAACATGGTTGGCGGCAGTCAGACGATCCATCGTCTCACGAAAATGTTCCATTTTCTTTTCTTCCATACTGCGCATCTCTGCCATGTGACCACCTCCGAACATAGTCAATCTATTCTATGCTAGATTGTCGCATAAAAAAACAGGAAGCACACTCCCCAAACGGGTAGTTCTTCCTGTCCTTAGATAATATTATATTCTCTGATTTTATGTATCGCCTGACTGCGGCTCTTTACCTGCAGCTTCTGGTAAATGTTTTTCAAATGGTATTTGACGGTATTTTCCGAAACACAAAGTCTTTCTGCGATTTCTGAATTCTTTTCCCCTAACACCAACAGGCTCATGACAGACTTTTCACTATTAGAGAATTCTGCAATTTCCCCTTTTGTCTCCTGCTTTAAATATTTCGGATACTGCAGCATCTGAGCTTTGGCTGCATTCAGCACCTTTTTCAGATATTCATCCTTCTCCCAGTCTTTTTCCTCTTGTGCAATTCGACTCAAAAGTTCAAAGACAGCTGCACCTTCATCTGCAAAAATACGGATAAACTTTAGATCCCTTCCCCATTCTAATGCAGGAAGCAGACATTCCTTCCAAAGCGGACTTTCTTCTCTATAATAAATGACCGATTCCAGAATCCTGATCTGACCTTCCAGATATTCCATCTTATATTGTTCTGCAAAGTCCATCAGCATCTGTAGGATCATTCTGGCTCTCACATACTGTCCCATCCAGACATATACCTTTGCTTTGATAAAATACTGGTAATATTGCGTTATATAAAATCTTTCACTTTCATCCGGAGAGTAATTTTCCAACCATCTATAAACTGTCTCGGAGTTATTTTTCAGAAGACTATAATATACCATATGTGCCTGGCAGTTTGATGTAAACAGCGATGTTTCTTTTCCTCCTGCTTCCAGGCGTTCCAGCTGAAATGTTTCCATACTGCTCATCTGGTTTCTGGACGCAAGCAGGTCAACCATTGCCATCGTACATAACTGCTGCATTCTCTGATTTCCTGCAATTTTTGCATCCTTGGTCGTTTTTACCAGACCATCCAACGCCTGGTCCAGTTCATTTCTTTCGTAATATGCTTCCGCTTCCACATATCGCAGCATAATCGAGAGTGCAGGATCATTCAGCTTATCTGCTATTTTATAAAGCCTTTCAAATGTACCTCTGGTATCAAAATCTTTTCTAAAATATCTGCAATAGTCTTTCGCGCCATGAAGAATCGATATATAATTTGGAAATATACTTCTGCTTTCTGTAAATATCTCTTCATTTTCAAGCTCTGTCAAAAAATCCCCGCCAATATCAAAAACCTCTTGTTTCATCCTGCCGGGACGGGACAAATACATATAAAGCAGCTTTATCTGCATATGTTTACAAACATCTTCCTCCGACTGCTCCATTAGATGCAGATACATTTTCTCGTACCGTCTTGAGGACTTGATATCTCCAACGATTGCTTTGAGGATAGCGCATGAAATAATAAGATCCGGGTGTTTCATTAAAATATCAACAGGAAGTTCACATAAATAGGTCTCTAATTTAACGAAATCGCTGTAGTCTATATGGTTTGACAATAAATGCTCCAGGCACACGGCCATTTCTTCATCGTCATGTAAAATATAAGCAAAACGCAGCGCCGGAAACCATTTTTCTTTCCCGATCAGGTAGTTCATCGCCTTCTCATAGTCATTCAAACGCTCTTCATAATCTAAATATTTATGAATTGCACGCTCCAAAAACTGTTGCAGTAATGGCTGAAATTTCCATCCTCTGCCGTTTTTTTCCAAAACGCTGCTTTTCATCAGCAGACGTTCGATCAGGCTTTCTGCTTCTTTTCTTGATATATCCAGCATATAGGAAATTAACTTTCCATCAAATTCATCCAGACAGGAAAGCTTCAGCATCGCATTCTGATCTTCCTCGTCAAAGCTTCTAAAGAATGTCACATCGATATAAGTAAATAAATCTTCAAAGCATTGCTCTCTGACCGCGCGCTGGTATCCTCGGTTTGAATTTACCAGTAAGTTGGCCAGCAATTTTATATACAAAGGCATATTGTTGCTGTCTTTTTCGATACGAAGGAGCTCTTCCTTTGACAAAGAAATGCCTCTGTTTTTCATGAAGACTTCAACATCCTCAATGCCTGGCTTTATGGCTTCAATGCCATAACTGACATATTTATTCAAAACGGTATACGGCAGCAATCTTTCCGGAAGCATTGCAGAAGATGCAAACACAAATACATCTCCCGGCTTTTTCTTTGAAAGCAGCTCCCATATAAGTTCCTGCTTCCCATGTTCAATGATACTCTCCAATCTGGAGATCATATAAATACACTTCTTTTTCTTCGGAATCCTCTGAATCTGCTCTTCCAAAGAAAGCTCCCTTGTCTCTTCCAGCCAATATACGTCTTTTGCATTCAAATGCTCGTAGACAGTTCTCAGCAGCACATCAATTCCCCAGCCAAAAGGTGCACAAATATAAAGAATATCATATTTCATAATATCCTTCTCGAGTTTCTCTATAAAATTATGATTTACAATTGCATTATCTGCATAACCAATTGTCTGTATCATAGAATTATCGCCTTCTTACCCATTGTTATTTTACGGTAAATCAGTATAGCACCAAAAACTTTTTTTGTGTAGTATTTTTTTATGTTTTTTTTGTGAATTGTTTTTGCGAATAATACAAACGGGGATGGC
>CAZYUZ010000082.1:0-8453 GCA_964650775.1 uncultured Lachnoclostridium sp.
CTGGCTTGGTCCCATTGGGAGAACACCAAAACCAGCAATGCTGACTTCGATTCCGGTGTTACCTAAAGTTTTCTTTTTCATTTTAAACCTCTAAATTTATTGAACTATCTATGTGAATTATGTTCACAGTCATCTGATTTTATGTTATTCTTAAAAGTAAGATTCGTCAAGTTTGTGGTGACGAAGAAGAGACTTGGATGCGCTTTTTAGTGCGTAGCTTTTATGAAAGAAAGGCGGCTGCTTATGAAAAAAGAATTTTATTTTCCATCCAAAGATGGTATTACACAGATTCATGCATTAGAATGGATTCCTGAAGGAGCACCAAAGGCTATCTTGCAGATTGCTCATGGAATGGTAGAACATATTGAAAGATACAGTGATTTTGCGGCATATTTAGCTGAAAATGGTATTTATGTGACAGGACATTCTCATCTTGGACATGGAAAATCTATGGTCAGCAAGGAGAAAATGGGTTATTTTGCAGATCCGAATGGAAATGCATGTGTGGTTGAAGATATTCACCAACTTAGAAAAATTACTCAGGAAAAATATCCAAATGTGCCATATTTTATCATGGGACACAGCATGGGTTCCTTTTTAACACGTCAGTATCTTGGAATGCATGGAGAGGGACTTTCTGGTGCGATCATTATGGGAACCGGAGAACAGCCGGATGCGGTTCTTTCAGGTGGTAAGCTGGTGTGTAAGCTCATCGCGGCGTTCAAAGGCTGGGAACACCGCAGTGATTTTGTCAATGGTCTTGTCATCGGTGGTTTCGAAAAAGAAATGGGCAAAGGCTGGTTATCCAGAAATGAAGAAAATGTAAAGAACTATGCGGCGGACCCATTAAGCGGTTTTGTATTTACATTAAATGCATTTTATAACATGTTTGATGGCATGTCGAAGATGAATGTGCAGGAAAAGAGTGGGAAATTCCCGAAAGACCTTCCTTTGTTCTTTGTGGCAGGAAGTGAAGACCCGGTTGGCGGTCATGGGAAAGGTGTTGAAACCGTTTATAACCGATACGTGGAAAAAGGCGCAAAGAATGCGAAAATCAAATTATATCAGGACGACCGTCATGAAATTTTAAATGAACTGGACAGAGATGTTGTTTATAAAGACATTCTGGACTGGATTACAAGTAACATTTAGAAAGAAGCAGTAACCAATGAAATACATTGAAAGACATCCGATGATTATGATTGTGGTGGGGATTTTAGGTATTTCCCTGTCGGCAATCTTTGTAAAATATTCTACTGCACCTTCGGCGGTAACAGCAGCTTTTCGCCTTAGCTGGACAGTTCTTTTGATGAGCCCGGTAGTCTGGGGAAAAAGAGAAGTTAGAGAAGAACTGATTCATATTGACAAAAAAGAATTTGCACTAAGTGCCTTAAGTGGATTGTTTCTGGCAATCCACTTTGTGTTGTGGTTTGAGTCATTGCACCATACATCAGTTGCAAGCTCTACCTCCATTGTCTGTACAGAAGTCATTTGGGTAGCACTTGGATTCTGCTTGTTTTTAAAGGGGAAATTGTCTAAAAAAGCAGTATTGGCGATTGTGATTACCCTTGTGGGAAGTCTGATGATTGCTTATGCAGATTCTTCTGCGGGCGGAGTGCATTTATATGGTGATTTGCTGGCACTGATTGCTGCAGTAGCGGTAGCAGTTTATACACTTCTTGGGCGTATTGTGCGGAAAAATGTTTCCACAAGTGTGTATACTTATGTGGTGTATGTGTCCTGTGCGCTGGTACTTTTGCTTACCTGTCTTGTTCAGGGGTATCATTTATTTGACTATGGAATGAGTGCAGTAATTGTAGGATTGTTATTATCTGTATTTTCAACGATTTTAGGGCACAGTATTTTCAGCTGGTGTTTAAAATATTTCTCACCGGCATTTGTATCGGCATCAAAGCTTTGTGAGCCGGTGGTGGCAGCGATTATGGCAGGATTCTTATTTGGAGAAATGCCAGTGCTTTTACAGGTTGCAGGAGGCGTTATGATCATCGGCGGCGTTTATTATTATTCGAGAATTGAGAAAGAGGATTAAGGGAAAGAAATGAGTATCAAAGCAGTATTATTTGATTTGGACGGCACGCTATTGCCAATGGATCAGGATGAATTTGTAAAATCTTATCTTGGCTTGTTAGGAAAGCGTCTTGTACCAAGAGGTTATGAATTTGAAAAGTTTTTTAAAGTGATGTGGGCAGGCGTTGGTGCCATGGTGAAAAATGATGGCAGTTGTACCAATGAAGAAGTATTTTGGAAAGTGTTTACAGAAGCTTTTGGGGAAGCCTCTATGGAAGACAAACCGTTCATCGATGACTTTTATCACAATGAGTTTAATAAAGTACAAGCTGTTTGTGGCTATCACAAAGCGGCAAAAGAAATTGTGGAACTAGTAAGGGAAAAAGGAAAATTACCGATACTTGCAACAAACCCGCTGTTCCCGCATACAGCTACAGAAAATCGTATGCGCTGGGCGGGCTTAGAACCGGAAATGTTTGAAGCTTATACAACTTACGAAGACTGCCATTACTGCAAGCCAAATCCGAAATATTATGAAGAACTGTTACAGAAACTGGATTTAAAACCGGAAGAATGTATCATGGTGGGCAACGATTTTGACGAAGATATTGTACCAACAGAACAGCTTGGGATGGAAGGATTTTTATTAACTGACTGTCTGATTAATAAGAAGGGGCAGGATATTCAAAAGTATCCGCAAGGGAATTTTGAAGTACTGAAAAAATACTTGCAAAATATTTTAAATTAACTTACTTTCATTTTAAGGATATACTTTTAGATGAAATAAGGAGAAAATTAAATGAATTACAAGCAATTATACCCAATGATTTTTAAACGTAAATCATTTCACTTCTTCAAGGACAGACAGGGAAGCTTTGTGACAGAATCGATTACTGCGGATGAATTGAAAGAGATTGAAGCAGTATATAAAACATTAACTCCATTAATTCCAGATATCAGAACTGAAATTCGTATCGTGCCACAGGCGGAGACGAAGTGCAAACGAGGTGCCGAATACTGCATTTTGTTTTACAGTGAAACTTGTGACAATTACAGACAGAACATCGGTTATCTAGGTGAGCAATTAGATTTGTATCTGGCATCTAAAAATATAGGTACACTTTGGTATGGTATTGAAAAAAGGAAAGATACTTACCAGGGGCTTGACTATGTGATCATGATAGGTATTGCGAAAGTTCCGGAAGATAAATTCCGCAAGGATATGTTCAAAAGCAAACGCAAAATACTGGATGAAATCTGGCAGGGAGAAGCGTTTAGTGATATTGGAAATATCGTCCGTTTTGCACCAAGTGCCTGCAATACTCAGCCATGGTTTGTAGAGGCAGAAGAGAAAGAACTAAAAGTTTATCGTTATAAAAAAGAGGGAAAACGAGGAATTATGCCAGCTGCAAAGGTTGCACATTACAACCGTATGGACATCGGGATTTTCCTGCTGTTTTTAGAAGTTTGCCTTGCAGAGCAGAATATTTCATTTGAGCGACAGTTGTTTGGAAATGATACAGATGATAATGTAGGAAAAGTATTGGTTGCGACGTATCAGTTGCCATAGATAGAAAATGATTGAAGTTTTTGCAAAAATATGGGAAGATAAAACAAGAGCGAGATTTCTATAAACAGGGGTATTACAGTGAAAAATAAGAAAGCAATAATACAAGAATTTGTTATGATTACGCTGGCAACGATTATTACAGCGGCAGGAGTATTTTTTTTCCTGATGCCAAGTCATCTGGCTGTTGGAAGTGTTTCGGGTCTTTCTATTATAGTAGGGAACTTTATTCCACTTCCGATTTCTACAATTACCATGATTTTTAATGTGGGTCTGTTGATTATCGGGTTTGCCCTGATTGGAAAGGAATTTGGTGGGAAAACAGTATATACCTCAATTTTACTGCCAATTGTCATCGGTATTTTTGAAAAAATGTTTCCAAATTTCAGTTCCATGACTGCGGATCCGTTTTTGGATATGCTGGGATATATGTTCGTAACCGGTATTGGTCTTGCCATGTTATTTAACAGAAATGCTTCTTCAGGCGGTCTTGATATTGTGGCAAAACTGCTGAATAAATATCTGCATATGGATCTTGGAACAGCTATGGCGGTTCCGGGCATGGCGGTAGCATTGTCTTCCGCACTGGTATATGATGCAAAAATTGTATTTTTAAGTGTACTGGGTACTTATCTGCATGGAATTGTAATAGATCATTTTATTTTTGGTTTCGATATGAAGAAACGAGTATGTATTGTGTCTGAAAAAGAAGAGGAAATTCGATCCTTTATCTTAAATGAGCTTCACAGTGGCGCTACCATTTATGAGGCGTATGGTGCATATAATTTCAAAAAACGTACAGAAATTATTACCATTGTTGATAAAAATGAATATGCAAAATTAATGACATTTATTGAAAAGATTGACTCAGAAGCGTTTGTTACGATTTATACAGTTCATAGAGTTATTTATCGTCCAAAGGTATAATAAACTTCATAGGTGCAGCCAATATAAAGATAAGCCGAGGTTAAACGAAGCCGCGAGGCGGTCTTTATATTGGTTGCACCTATGTTTTTTAATAAGTTTTTCAAAATAGCCTATTTTATTTCTGCTAAATATTCTTCTGCTTCGTGAGCAGCGACTGCGCCATCTGCCACAGCTGTCACAATCTGTCGAACTTTCTTGCTGCGAACATCTCCAACAGCATAAACACCAGGGATATTTGTTTTTGTGGATTCATCAGAGACAACATATCCGCCGGAATCCAGTTCTAACTGATCTTTCACAAGCTCTGTAGCCGGTTTTCTGCCTACGCTGACAAAAATGCCATCGCAGTCAATCACGGATTCTTTACCTGTGTTTACGTCTTTGATTTTCACACCCGTTACTTTTCCGTCAGAAATAAATTCTGATACGGTGCTGTTCCAGCGAAATTCAATATTTTCTGCTCTCATGAGTGGATCATGATATACCTTTGTGGCACGGAGAGTATTTCTTCTATGAACAAGGATCACTTTTTTTGCGATACGGGAGAGTACAAAAGCAGACGCTGCTGCTGTATTTCCACCGCCAACGATTACAACAGTTTTTCCTTTATAGAACATTCCGTCGCAGGCTGCGCAGTAGTTGACACCGCGACCGATCAGTTCTTTTTCTTTAGGAACACCAAGGTCTCTTGGGCTTGCACCTGTGGCAAGTACTACTGTATGTCCATAAAAAGTTCCTTCGCTTGTTTCTACAATTTTAGGTGCGGCTTTTAAATCCACAGAAAAAACTTCTGCATATTCTGTTTTGGCACCAAATTTTTCTGCGCCTGCCTGCATTTTTTCTCCCAGTGTAAATCCATCAATTCCATCTTCAAATCCCGGATAGTTATCAATCTGAGAAGTCAGAGTCATCTGACCTCCCGCTGATAGTTTTTCTAATACCACAACATTGAGACCGGCTCTTGCTGCATATAAAGCAGCTGTATATCCCCCGGGACCTCCGCCGATGATAATCATATCAAAATAACGTTTCATAATAGCCTCCAAATGTATTTGATTACAGATTCAGTGTTTCATTGATAAACGCTTGAATCTGAGCCTTGGATTCTGGTGCAACGATAGAAGCGAGTGCCTGTCCGCCTCTATAAATGACCAGTGTTGGAATCACTTCAATCTGTTCTTTTACTGCCAGTTCCTGTTCCTCATCAATGTTTATTTTTCCAATGACAAGGGTATCTTTATACTGTTCTGCCAGAATATTTAATCCGGGACCAATGCGTCTGCAATATACGCACCAAGGTGCCCAGAAGTCTACGAGAATCGGTTTGTTTTCATCGTTTGTATATTTTTCAAAAAGTTCTTTATTAAGATCAATCGCTGTCATAATCATCTGTCCTTTCTTCTATTATCATTGTTTGTAAAATGCTTTGTTTTAAGTTGTTTTTATCCTAACAAAGAATCATAATTTCTTCTGTGACTTCCTCACCAATATAAATAGATGTATACGACTTACATTGACAGTTTTCGATTAGAGATTTATAATTTCATTATGTAAAAGGAGATTTTTGGCATGGATTTTCAGAAATATTTTCCAGTTTGGGATAAATTAACAGCATCACAGCAGGAACGTTTACAAAATGCTGTCACACCATTTGAAGGAAAAAAAGGAACAATTTTGCATAATGGAGATATTGACTGTATCGGACTTTTGCTCATTAAATCCGGTCAGTTAAGAGTATTTGTGCTTTCTGATGAGGGAAGAGAAATTACGTTATATCGTTTGTTTGATATGGATATCTGTCTGTTTTCTGCGTCCTGTGTCATGCCGGATATTCAGTTTAATATTGTGGTGGAAGCAGAAAAAGATACAGAAATGTGGATTATTCCGCCATGTTTATATAAGGAACTGATGCAGGAGTCAGCAGCAGTGGCAAACTATTCCAATCAGCTCATCAGCAGTCGTTTTTCTGATGTCATGTGGCTCATGGAACAGATTATGTGGAAAAGTTTTGATAAGCGTCTGGCAGATTTTCTTCTTGAAGAGTGCGCTTTGGAAGATAGCAATGTGCTGAAGATTACGCATGAAAAAATTGCGAATCATATGGGAACAGCCAGAGAAGTGGTTACCCGAATGCTTCGATATTTTCAGAGCGAAGGATATGTAAAACTGACAAGAGGTTCTATAGAAGTGATTGATGAAGATGGACTAAATGCGTTGAATGACGCATAAGGAAAAGCCCGTGCAGTAAGATGCACGGGCTTTTGTGTGCGTTAGCACACCGCTTTAAAATTTATAGTAAAATTTATTAAAACGCTTATGTTCTTGCCATACCGTCAACACTTAAGACAACGCCTGTAATATAAGATGCTTCTTCAGAAGCAAGGAATACGAATGCATTTGCGATGTCTTCCGGTTGTCCGAGACGTCTCAGAGGAATCTGTGCGATCAGAGGATCGATCATTTCTTTTGGAACTGCTTTCATCATATCTGTTTCTGTAATTCCAGGAGCCACAGCGTTTACACGGATACCTTTTGGACCAAGTTCTCTGGCAAGGGAAACTGTCAGACCGTTCACTGCGAATTTTGAAGCAGGGTATGCGATACCGCTTGGCTGTCCGTAAATACTTACCATGGAAGAGGTATTTAAGATCACCCCATTACCTCTGGCAATCATGCATTCGCAGGCTGCGCGAGTTGCATTATAGACACCTTTTACGTTTAAATCCATTACCTTGTCAAAAGCATCTTCTGTATAACTGGTGAATGGTGTACTTTCTGAAACACCCGCGTTATTTACCAGGATGTCTACACAGCCATATTTTGTTGTAGCATCTATAAATGCATTTCTAACTGATTCATAATTACTTAAATCCGGGCTCATTCCATCGACGATCGCGTCAGGATGCGTTTCTCTTAATTTCGCCACTGCTATGTCAGCAGATTCCTGTGAACTTGCTGAAATAATAACTCTTGCCCCTTCCTTTAAGAATGCATCTGCAGTTGCAAATCCGATTCCACGGCTTCCTCCTGTAATGATTGCTACCTTATCTTTTAATCTTTTACTCATATAAGTACCTCCTCATTAAAACGATTTTTATTTATTTTAAAATTCAATTTCCTTCTTGTTTTGAAGTTAGTTATATCTTACTTGTAAAATTATAACTTTTCTGTGACAAAATCACCGATTTTTGAGAAAGTATGTTATAATATGAAAAAACAAGAGGCGAGGCTCGAAAATAAAGGAGGTTTTTTTGATGACAATCACAAACGATATTAAATATATTGGAGTTAATGACCATCAGGTTGATTTATTTGAAGGACAGTACGTAGTACCAAATGGTATGGCGTACAATTCTTATGCGATTATGGATGAAAAAATCGCGATCATGGACACTGTAGACAAAAACTTTACACATGAATGGCTGGATAACATTCAGAAGACTCTTGGAGGCAAAAAACCTGACTATCTGGTAGTCCAGCATATGGAGCCAGATCATTCCGCGAACATTGACAACTTCTTAAAAGTATATCCGGAAGCAGTTGTAGTTTCTTCTGCAAAAGCATTTGCAATGATGAAAAATTTCTTCGGCACAGATTATGCAGACAGAAGAATCGTGGTCGGTGAAGGCGATACATTAAGTCTTGGTAAACATGTATTAACATTTGTAACTGCACCAATGGTTCACTGGCCGGAAGTTATCGTAACATATGATTCTTATGATAAAGTTTTATTCTCTGCAGACGGATTTGGTAAATTCGGTGCGTTAGATGTGGAAGAAGACTGGGCTTGTGAAGCACGTCGATACTACATCGGCATCGTTGGAAAATATGGTCCACAGGTACAGGCACTTCTGAAAAAAGCGGCAGGACTTGATATTGCGATCATTTGTCCTCTCCATGGACCTGTATTAACAGAAAATTTAGGATATTA
>CAZYUZ010000083.1:0-8403 GCA_964650775.1 uncultured Lachnoclostridium sp.
CTACACCCTTCTGTAACATAACGTTTGCATAAAGAGCTTTTTCGCTTGTAGCGATGATGCAGTATACTTCTTTCGCTTCATCATAGAATTTGAATCTTTCGATGTTGCCTACACAGTCAGCGCCTCTGTCATCATATTTTGCGATGATTTCTTTGTAAGTATCCCAGATTGGAGTAGCAACTTTACCAACATCACCTGGCATTAATTCCATAAGGTTTACTGGTTTTTCTACATAAGTATCTAATGGGAATACTTTTAAAATAGCGTCAAGAATTTCTGGAACGCCGTGTCCGTCACAACGGATAACGATTGCGTTTTTACCCATAGATTCTGATGGGAAGTTACCATCAGAAATTACGAGACGATCGCTGTGTCCCATTTCGCATAACACTTTTAATAATTCTGGTGATAAAATCTGTGGAATACCTTTTAACATTATAAAATCCCCCTTAAAGTTAAATGTTTATTGTATCAGCTTTTCGCTGATTACTTACTTAATATTTTAATAAACTCTGCACTTCTTCAGTGTAAACATTTTCAGCATCAATCCACTGATGCGCCGAATATACCCTGTCTGCTTTCGCCTGTCCTGCAATCGAACGTGCCGCAGTCGTAATTGCCGCATATCCGATACCATATGGATCCTGAGCCATTGTGCCAATAATTGTACCCTCTTCTACCGCTTTTACAATCTTTTCACTGGTATCAAATCCCGCAACTGCAAAGCTCTTGTTTTCCAGTTTTTTTGTATAGTCAATGACCATCTCTGTTGTCATCAGATCTGTACAGATAATTCCCGCAAGGTCCGGAGTTCTTTCCAGAAGCTCATCAAGAATCTCTTCTTTTGTTCGATCTTCCTGTGCCAGATATACAATATCCACAAACTGGATGTCTTTATCATTATAACTGTTTGCAAGTTCATCTACAATAGCCTGTTTACGTTCCTGTCCGGTTTTAGTCAAAGAATTGTGTACGATGACTGCTACCTTCCCTTCAAAACCAATCTCTTCAAACAACTTCGCTGCAGATTCTGCGGCTGCTTTTGGATTATCAGTTCCAACAAGGGCTTCTGTCATCTGGCTATCATCCGGTGTATCAAATGCGATCAGATGAATGCCATTATTTTTTGCCATCTGCATCTGTGTCTTACATGCAGAGGCATCTGTAAATGCAATACATAATGCATCCGGTGCTTTATCCAGAAACTGATCGATGATATTGATCTGGTCAACGACATTTTCTTTTTTGGGTGCTGTAAAAGTCAATGAAATCTTATCTTTTCCCGTATAGCCAAGTTCCTGATTCAAATCTGCAACTGCCTGCACAGCTCCCGACTTAACTACATCCCAAAAGCTATTCTCCGAGTTCGTTGCAACCATCGCGATTTCTGTTCCCGGCTCCAGATCGATGCCTTTGACAGACAAATAATCAACGGCACCTTTTTTTATTGGATGGTATTGTTCCACTTCCTCCACAGGTTCTGTTTCTTCTACAGTCTGTTCTACATCCTGTGCAGGTGCTTTTTCCACTTCCGGAACAGATTCCTTTTGACCGCATCCAAACAAGCAAAGCGCAGTACATGCAAGTAATATATAGAATTTAAATAATCTTATCATATTTTGTCCCCTCTTTCAAATCTCGAGTTCAATAACGATTATACACGAAAATTATGAAAATTCTATGGGGATTTCCCCTGAAAAACCTTAATATTTCATGAAGATTTGGTTTACTGCAGATATTTTACAATATTTTGGAAAATAATATCATCTTTATCCAGACCACAAATGTCTGTTAAAATCTGTTCCTCTGTCTTTTCTGCTTTAATCGCGCGCCATGCATCTTCGCCATCCATATCATACTGAATCGCTGCTGCTGCGGTCTTTTCTAATACAGATGCGTCTTCGCCATACTTATAAAGCAGCTTGATCGGTCCGATAATACGTTCTGTCCCACCCAGTTTTCTCTGTGGATCGCGGGCATTTCTTGCGACTGTATCCACGATGGTGCGGTCACAGAATTTTGCTTTTGATAATGCTGCAAATTCTTTCTGGTCAGCTTCTTCATAACCAAATTCTTTACAAAGTACTTTGTTGGTTACTTCATAATTTTTATCAAGGAGCTCTAAGATTTCTTCATCATTTGCCGCATCCGCATAATTGCTATAACCTTTTTTCCATCCAAGATATGCGATCACACAGCTTGCTGCATTGTATGTATAAAGCTTTCTTGTCAGGAAATTAGAGAAATTCCCAATAGGTTTTAATGTCTTTGCTGCCGGCACATAGCCTTCCAGTAAATCTGCATCGCACTGTAAATATGGATAGTTTTCTGAGTTGATATCCAGACCTCCATCTTCGATAGTCGTACAGAACACTGTCGATTCACTGACTGAAATGTTTTCTTTCCCGATTACTTCCCGGAGTGTCTTTGACGGATGGGAAGCATTTTCTGCTGTAATGATATAATAATGTTTTTCATCCTTTAAAAGTTTCGCAAGGCTTGCCCCGACGTCTTTTAAATTCTGTCCGCCAACAGATACCAAAATCAAATCTGCATCTTCTAAATCTGCATTTTCCCATGTACAGGCTTTAAAATTATTTACCACATAAGCTTCTCTTACATTTCCAAAAAAGCTTACTTTAAATTCTTTTGATGCATTTAAAGCGTTCACAAGCTCTGCATTTTTGTCAATAAAGATTACTTCTTCCTTTGCTTCCTGCAAAAGTCTTGCAATAAATCCTCGGCCGGTTTTCCCAGCCCCTACAACTACGATTTTACTCATGAATCCATCCCCATTCTTTCAAAAGTGCAATTTTTTCTTTAACAAGCAATCCCAGTTCTCCATTTGGATCCTGTTCACATACTTTTTCCAAAATTGCATCAATGCCTTCTTCTTCTCTCATTTTCACCAGTTTTTCTGCAAATTCATCGCCAGGACTTACATAGTACATTGCAGCCGCAATTGCAATTGCCAGATTATCCGGACGAATGCCATATTCTAATACCAGTCTTGCAGAGCCTACCAGACGGTCATCTTTTCCCAGCTTGCGGATTGGATCACGTGCATTACGTTCAATAAAGTCTACGATGGTGTAATCCTGCAGTTTTCTCTTAGAGGTCAGTGTAAATGCCAGCTGTTCATCCAAAGGGAAATTATGCTTTTTAGAGAGTGCCTGTGCAGTTTCCATGTAGACACCATCTAATATTTTCAAAATTCTTTCATCATGGGCTGCATCTGCAATTTTTTCATATCCAAGAAGCGCGCCCAGGAATGAGGTGGTTCCATTGGCTGCATTATAGGTATAAAATTTTCTTTCTAAAAATCCTGTAAATTCAGGAATCAGTTTCAATCCAAGGATTGGAGGAAGTTCGCCTACGATGCGGGAAGCGTCCACTGGGAATTCCCAGAAATCCTGTACATTGACAATCAATGGATCAATTTCCAAAAGTTCTTTACTGGATTCAATGCCGGAACGCATGATGACCGCTTCTGTCATCCCCACATGGCTTGCGAGATATTCTTTTGCATCTTCACTGATCGTTTCTTCTACACCATTTCTTAAGATTGTAGCCGGAAGCTTCCAGTTTTCACAGGTAATCACATTTAAATTACCACCGATTTGGGACTTCTTTTCAATGCCGCCCTTTAACAATGGCACCAAATCTCCCAGATTCTTACCACCAACAGATGTAAATACAACGTCAGCTTCCGCGATTGCATCTGTCACCGCTTCTACATCCGAAAATCTGATTGCTTTGGCACCTTTTACTACACAGTTCTTTTCACTGTTTCCTAAAATGTTGACCGTATATTGTCCTCGTTCATTAATCAAGTCTACCAGTCCGTCAAATTTTTCCACAAAAGTAAATGGAATCTCACTTAAATATAAGAGATGTCCGACAAACCCTCTGGCTATTTTACCGGCTCCTAAAATGACACATTTCATGAGTTTAGCTCCTTTAATTTTTCATATTGTAATTTCACCGCAGGATACAGTTCTTTATATATGGCATATCTTTTTTCCAGCCATTCCCTGTTTTCTCCCTTCGGTAAAATCGTTTCTTTCACTTTGCAGTTTTTACAAATGGCTTCGCCCAGATTCGAATACCACCCCGCGCCCATCGATGCAACCAATGCGGCACCCAAAGCAGAGGTTTCATTTTCTTCCAGAATCTGTACCGGAATTCCAAACATTTCCGCTTTCAACTGATTCAAATCTGGAAAGACTGCGGCTCCTCCGGATATTTTCATAGAGGTTGCCTTTGGACTGCCCATAGTCTCATAGATGTGATAAAGACTGAATACAACCCCTTCCAGTGCCGCATACGCCAGCTCTTCCTGTGTACAGTTTTCACAAATTCCAAAATATACTCCACGCGCATCCGCATTCCAGATCGGAGCACGCTCTCCATTTAAATATGGCAGGAAAATCGGCGGCTGCTTTTTTCTCATCTGATCGAGTGACAGCTCTTTATCACTCAAAAGCCGTAGCCCGAATTTCACGCTGGCTCCACTGGATGCAGTCACACCATAATGTACATTTTCAAAAAGGTACGGACCGCTTACCAGCTCTGTCTTAAGTTTTGCTTTATTTTCGATCACACCCAGATGCTCACTGGTTCCTGAAATGTCAAACAAATCCCCTGTGCTTTGCACTCCCATACCGAGCAGAGAAGCATAGTAATCATTCAATCCTATATAGACCGGAATGCCTGCTTTTAACATTCCCCCAGCACCCAGCTTTATTTCCTTCGTCAATCCAGCCAGTGCAGTATAGTCTCTCATCTTCGGAAGTATCTTTTCATCAATTCCAAGCTCCTGCAAAAAGAAGCTGCTATAGCATTTCGTTTCCAGATTTGCAAGCCCTCTCCATGAATATGGATCTGTAACACACTCGCCCGTTAATTGCTCACATATGAAATCCTTTGGCTGACAGACTGACCGTATATTTCGAAAATGTTCTTTGATATATTTCAGCCTCGGAATCGGGTAGGACACAATATTGGGATGTGCCATGGAAATTTCCCGTAAAAAAATTTCCGGTTCATATATTTCTTTGATCTGGCGAACTTCTTTTGCGCCGATTCCACTGTTCCAACTAATCACTTCTGAATGATTTACAATATAAGTTCCGACCTGAGAAGATAAGCTGATAGCTTGTACGCCATCCAGCTCAAGCATGGAAAGCGCACGGCAGATTGCCTTCCACCAGCCCTGCGGACTGATTTCTTTATAGGTTGCCCGGGATTTCCGATTCGTACCATCCTGATACAGCTGTAAAATCTTCACAGAAGATGTTCCAAGATCAATTCCTATTACACTTTTATTCATCACAGAATACTGCCTTTACAAATCCTTCCGGACGAGTTCTCGCAAGATCAAGTCCTAACTGATAATCTTCCAGTTTGATTTTATTTGTTACAAAATGTTCAATATTTACAGAACCATCTGCCATCATTGTGACTGCTTTTTTATGCTGATTCCAGTTGTTTCCTGCGCCCACCACACGAAGGTTATTAATGTGAATATCATCGATGCGGATACTCATCACTTTGCCTCTTCCATAACCTGCCAGTGCAAATGTTCCGCCTTTTCTTGTCAGCTTCAGACACTGCTGAATACATACTTCAATACCGGTTGCATCAATTACCACATCTGTTCCCTGTGGACGAAGTTCTTTCATAACTTCCAGCACATCTTCATTCTGCGTTGCAATGGTTCTGACTGCTCCCATTTCTTTTGCAATTTTTAAACGTTTATCAGTTGCTGCAACAACCACAATATCCTTCAAACCAAGGGCTTTGGCCGCTGCAAGCATGCAAAGTCCGATAGAGCCGGCACCCATGATCAGACAGGTATCTCCGAATTTTGCTCCGGCTTTTTCCAATGTGCCAAGAGCTACACCTAAAGGTTCGCACAGTGCTCCCTGTGCAAAAGATACATTCTCTGGGAGTTCATGGAGTCCGTACGCTGGCATAATTGCATACTCAGCATATGCACCGTTGCGTTTGAAACCAATCTCTTCAAAATCGTTACAATATCTCCAGTTACCGCTTCTACATGCTTCGCATTTTAAACATACGACATCACTGCTTCCGATAACTCTTTTTCCAACCCAGTGAGCATCTTCTTCACTTCCTACAGCATCTACAATCCCGCTCCATTCATGTCCCGGAGTCAACGGATAGTTCGCTGCAATATTTCCCTCCAGTACTTCTAAATCTGTGGCACAGATTGCTGCTGCCTTAATCTTGATGCGTGCAAATCCAGGCTGTGGCTGTGGAATCTCCACCTGTTCCAGAGAAATATTTCTTGGTTCTTTAATCACTACTGCCTTCATCGAAAATCCTCCTTTTATGATTATAAGCATACGAATCCATTTTGTTATTTTAATTGTATCACAGCGGGATATGAATTCAAGCGATTTATTGAAAAGGTTCCTTTGACATGATACAATTAAACAAATCCAGCATTTTACTTGTAGGAGGGGATACAATGGACAAATCTTTATTCTTTAACACGAAACTCACCTGCGATCAGGTGGCTCTGTTCTATCTTGGACAAGAAGGTTTTTTATTCAAATATCATGATACCTATGTTTTAATTGATCCTTATCTTTCTGATTATGTGGATCAGAATTGCTGTACCGAAACCGTGAAGTGGATCCGCAGATATCCCGCACCAATTACTGCTGAAGAATTCGATTTTGTAGATTATGTACTTTGCACCCATGCACATTTTGATCATTCGGATCCATATACATTAAATACGCTTGCAAAAATTAATACGAAAGCGAAATTCATCGCGCCGGAACCAATCAAAGACACGATCATGTCTTATGGAATCCCTGAGAATCGCATGATTGGTGCCATTGCGGATCAGGTTTTAGATCTTGACGGCTGTAAAATTGTTCCAATTCCAGCTGCACACGAAGAGTTACGTGTTGATGAAAACGGCAATTACTATGACATGGGATACAAAATTATTTTTGATGATATTTCGATTTATCACGGCGGCGACTGCTGCCTCTACGATGGTTTAAGCGAACGTTTAATGAATGTTGATATCCTCATGGTTCCTGTTAATGGACGTAGTTATTACAAACGATATGTGGAAGATATCATCGGAAATATGACTTGTGAAGAATCCGTTATCTTGGCAAAAGAAACGAACGCAGGTATGATTGTTCCAATGCACTATGATTTGTATGACTGCAACCGTATCAATCCTGCAGAGTTTGTAGACTGCTTATTTTCTATGAATCCTTCCCAAAAATTCCACATGTTCACGCCGGGAGAATTCTATATTTTCAGCAAATAAAATTAGAGCTTCGAAAGAAGCTCTTTTTTATTTGCATCCTTACACACGCAATAAGAGGTCGGATAAATCCGACCTCTTTAAAGTTAGCTATAATTCACAAAAAACTGTTTAGGACTAATGATTAGTCGTAAAGGTTTGGAGCGATGTCATCAGCTGCCATGTTTTCTGTGTTGTACCAGTAACCATCCATTGGGATATCAGCTACAGTTTCGCCGTTGCAAACAGCTACTAATGTGTTGATACATTCATAACCCATCATTAATGGAGACTGTGTTACAGAACCGATTAACTGACCAGCGTTGATAGCTTCTTTCTGTGGTGTACCAGCGTCGAAACCTGCACCGATGATAGCTGTAGCTGGGTCTGTTCCTAATTTGTTAAGTGTACCATTAGCTGTGATAACACCTTCAGCTGTTGTCTGGTTAGAACCGAAGATAGCAACTGTGTCGTCTTTAGCCATGATTTTCTGAGCTTCTGCAGAAGCTAATTCTACTGTTGTCTGAGCTGGAACAGCTACTTCGATAACAACTGTAGCTTCAGCTGCATCTACTGCACCTTCTGCTGCGTTTACGTAGAATTCGTTACCTTCTACTGTACATTTGATTCCATCTGCTGCACAAAGTTCGATCATTTTGTTGATGAAACCAAGACCACGCTGCTGAATGTTAAGAGCTGTAGCATCCTGGTTAACTTCACCTACACGTACTTTAGCATCTGTTGTAGCTGCTGCAAGAACGTCTTTGATCACTGGGTACATGTTTTCAGCTGCGCAAGCGCCTGCTGCAACGTTGTCTGTAGCAACTGTAGCAACTACAGAACCTTCTGGAGCGTTAGCAACACCTGTATCGAAGCAAACAACTGGGATACCTGCGTCTAAAGCTTTCTGAAGAGAGTCAAGTACAGAGTTTGTATCACAAGCTGCTAAACCGATTCCGGCTGGAGCTTTAGCGATAGCATCGTTAAGCATCTGAACCTGGTCAGCGATATCAGATTCGTTAGCTGGACCATTACAGTTAGCTGTTACGCCCTGTTCTGCACAAGCCTGTTCTACACCTTTAACAGCTGCCTGCCAGTATGTAGAC
>CAZYUZ010000084.1:0-1426 GCA_964650775.1 uncultured Lachnoclostridium sp.
ATAAGTCGGAGGGTATTATGAAAGTTTTATATAGTTGGTTAAAAGAATATGTAGATATTGATCTTCAGCCAAAGGAACTGGAAACAAAACTGTTCTCTGTTGGTTTTGAAGTTGAAGGAATGGAATATCTTGGCGAAAACCTTGAAAAAGTAGTGGTAGGTCAGATTACTTCCATGGAAAAATATGAAGGAACACATTTACAGATCTGTCATGTAAACTGTGGACCAATGGGTGAAGACCACCTGATCTTAACAGGTGCAGACAACGTATTTGTTGGTGCAAAGGTTCCTGCTGCTTTAGTAGGTGCAAAACTTCCATGCGGACTTGATATTCAGCCAAGAAAAATGGTAGATATGATGTCCTACGGTATGCTCTGCTCAGGCGAAGAAATGAACTTAAACAAAGACTGGTATCCGGGTGCAGACGTCAACGGTATCATGATCTTAGCTGAAGATGCTCCACTTGGTATGGAAATGAGAGATTACTTAGAATTAGATGACTATTTATTCGACATTTCCATCACAGCAAACAGACCAGACTGCCACTCAGTCATTGGTATTGCAAAAGAAATCGCTGCAGCACTGAAAAAACCATTCAAAGCTCCAGATATGAGCTATGTAGAAGATGGCACAATCAATGAAGCAATCAGCGTAGAAGTTCTTGATAAAGAAACATGTCCAAGATACTTAGGACACTACGTTTATGATGTAAAATATACAGACTCTCCATTATGGATGAAGAGAAGATTGATTGCTGTTGGTCACAATGCAATCAATGCAATGGTAGACGTTACAAACTACGTTTTAGTAGAAATCGGTCAGCCAATGCATGCATTTGATTTAAGCAACTTAGAAGGTTCTTCTATCGTTGTAAGAAGAGCGACAGAAGGCGAAAAGCTTATTACATTAGATGAAAAAGAACGCGTTCTGAACACAAACAACCTGCTGATCTGCGATAAAGTAAAAGCAGTTGGTCTTGCAGGCGTTATGGGTGGATTAAACAGTGAAATCAAAGAAACTACAACAGAAGTTCTCTTTGAATCTGCTAAATTCTTACGTGACAGCGTTCGTAAGACAGCAAGAGGTTTAGGATTACAGTCTGATGCTGCTTCAAGATTTGAAAAAGGTATCGATGAATACACAGTAGAATGTGGTATGGCTCGTGCATTAAATCTTGTTCAGAAATTAGGCATTGCAAAGGTTAGCTCCAGCCACTTTGATGTATCCGGCGGCGCATCTACAGAAAAGCGTGTTGTGACAGTTGAAACTGCAAGAGTAAATGATGTTTTGGGTATCGAAGTACCGGAAGCAGATATGGTAGAAATCCTTGAAGCACTTCAGTTCGAAGTAGAATTAAAGGACGGCGTACTCACACTTGCAATTCCAAGATACCGTGATGATGTAGAGACATACCAGGATATTGCAGA
>CAZYUZ010000084.1:1436-8363 GCA_964650775.1 uncultured Lachnoclostridium sp.
GCAGAAGAAGTTATTCGTGAATACGGTTATGATAAAGTAGTTCCTACATTCCTTGATGCTGCAAAAGTTACAAGCGGTGGTTTAAATGCATACCAGACAAAAGAACTTGCAGTGAAAAACTACTTATGCAGTCAGGGTTACTACGAAATTCAGACAATTGCGATGACAGCAAAAACTGAATTTGATATGTTCTTAATCCCAGAAGACGCAAAAGAACGTGAAGTGGTTGAATTATTAAATCCGATCACAGAAAACTTAAGCATCATGAGAACGATCATGGCACCAGCAATGGTTCGTGTGATTGAAAATAATATTAAAAATGGTCACGAAGAAATGAGATTCTTCGAAATGGCAAATGTATATATTCCAAAGGCACTTCCATTGACAGAACAGCCAATCGAAAAGAAAATGCTTTGCTTAGGAAGCTGTGGTGCAGAGGAAGATTTCTTCACAATGAAGGGCAGCTTAGAAGCATTTGCAGGAGCAAATGATTTAACATTCACTTACAAACGTGGAAATGTACCATACTTACATCCAGGTCGTACAGCAGATGTTTACTGCCAGGGACAGAAAATCGGACATTTTGGACAGTTACGCTATGAAATCGTTGATCAGATGAACATTGCAGGCGGTAAGAAAGCTGACACAAAGATTTTCATCGCGGAAATCGATTATAGCTTACTTGCAGGTCTCTTCAAGAAAGGTATCAAATATGTTCCAGAATCAGGATTTGCCGGAAATGCCCGTGACATCTCTTTATTAATTGGTAAAGAAGTGGAATGTGGCTGCATCGTTGATGCAATCACAGCTTGTGACGAACTGATCACAAAAGTAACTCTGTTTGACCTTTTCGAAAGCGAAAAATTAGGTGCTGATAAGAAGAGTATGGCATTTAACATCAAATTAGCTTCTGCTGAAAAAGATGTAACAGATGCAATGACAGACGAAGTCATTGAAAAAGTATTAAAGGCATTAGAAACACAGTTTGGCGCTCAGATGAGAGCTTAATGGAGAATTCTAGTTTATGAATATTAAAGAGTTTTATTATGATTTGCCGGAGGAACTGATTGCGCAGGATCCTCTGGCGGACAGATCGTCCTCAAGATTATTAACTCTCGATAAAAACAGTGGTGCGTTCTCGCACCACGTTTTTCGTGATATCGTGGATTATTTAAATCCGGGGGACTGTCTGGTTGTAAACAATACAAAAGTTATTCCTGCTCGTTTGATGGGTGAAAAAGAAGGAACCGGTGCAGGCATCGAAGTGCTTCTTTTAAAACGCAAAGAGAACGATGTGTGGGAAACGCTCGTAAAGCCGGGCAAAAAGGCTCGTCCGGGAGCAAGAATCAGTTTTGGAAATGGTCTGCTTGTGGGCGAAGTTGTAGACGTGGTAGAAGAGGGCAATCGTCTCATCAAATTTGAATATGAAGGGATTTTTGAGGAAATCTTAGACCAGTTGGGTCAGATGCCGTTGCCTCCATATATTACCCACCGTTTAGAAGATAAAAATCGTTACCAGACCGTTTATGCAAAGCATGACGGAAGTGCGGCTGCACCAACCGCAGGGCTTCATTTTACACCAGAGCTGCTTGAAATCATCAAGGCAAAAGGTGTAAAAGTAGCAGAGGTAACACTTCACGTAGGTCTTGGAACTTTCAGACCGGTAAAAGTGGAAAACATTTTAGAACATCATATGCATTCTGAATTTTATATGGTAGAAGAAGAACAGGCGGCGATGATTAATGAGACAAAGAAAAATGGCGGCAGAGTCATCTGTGTTGGTACGACAAGCTGTCGTACACTGGAATCTGCAACTGGGGATGATGGTATCTTAAAAGCAGGAAGCGGCTGGACAGAAATCTTCATTTATCCGGGCTATCAATTCAAGATTCTGGATGCGCTGATTACGAACTTCCATTTGCCGGAGTCTACACTTTTGATGCTTGTTTCTGCACTTGCAGGACGTGACAATGTGATGGCTGCGTATGAGGAAGCAGTGAAAGAACGTTATCGTTTCTTCTCCTTTGGGGATGCAATGTTTATCAGCTAAGAAATTATTAAGAAATTGTTAACTTTTGGGTGGCTTCATTGACTTTTGACAGGGAATCGGGTATTCTAACACTCGGTGTTTAATTGTTAGAATACATATTTAAGGAGATTACATGTTAAAAGAATATTTAATTACATTTTTTATATCAATGGTTCCACTTATTGAACTTCGTGGTGCGATTCCATATTCTCAGGTTGTAGGACTTCCATTATTACAGTCTTACATTATTTGTATCATCGGAAACATGCTTCCGGTTCCAATTATTTTCTTCTTTGCAAGAAAAGTTCTGGAATGGGGCTGTGATAAACCAGTGATTGGTAAGTTCTTTACATTCTGTCTTGAAAAAGGACATAAAGGTGGCGAAAAGTTAAAAGCAACTGCAGGTCGTGGACTTCCATGGGCATTACTCATTTTCGTAGGTATTCCATTACCAGGTACAGGTGCATGGACAGGAACACTTGCGGCAAGTATTCTTGATATGGATTTCAAGTCAAGTGTCTTAGCTTGTATGGGCGGCGTTCTTCTTGCAGGTATCATTATGGGTGTTGCAAGTACAGGAGTGCTTGGTGCACTTGGAGCAATTTTTTAATTTTTAATGAACAATTGTTAAATTTTAGTAAAGGGTAGTCAAAAGACTGCCCTTTTGTGTTATACTTTTCTTCGGGCTAATTTTATGCCTATATTTGAGGAGGATGAGAATGAATACAAATAAATTGGTCATTCGTCCTGCACAGACGGACGATGTGACAAAAGTAGCAGAAATAGAAGAAAAATGTTTTCCACGTGCAGAAGCAGCAACATTAAAGAGCTTTTTTGAACGCTTTATTGCATTTCCGGAATGCTTTTTAGTTGCAGAAGTGGATGGAAAGGTGGTAGGACATATCAATGGATGTGTGACAAGTTATGAGAAGCTGATAGACGCATTGTATCATAATTCGGCATTACACGAACCAGACGGTCCATGGCAGACTGTGTTTGGCATTGCAGTCTTACCGGAATACCAGCATCAGGGAATTGCAAGGGCACT
The DNA here is from genome assembly GCA_964650775.1 of uncultured Lachnoclostridium sp. Lineage (GTDB taxonomy): Bacteria > Bacillota > Clostridia > Lachnospirales > Lachnospiraceae > HGM12587. Next base: position 4,514 of record CAZYUZ010000084.1, read on the forward strand.
GATGGAACATTTTAAAGAAAATGCAAAAAACAGAGGAAAAAAGGGTATCCTACTGACATGTAAGGATGAAAAGATTAGTTTTTATGAAAGCCTTGGATTTACTTATGATGGTGTTTCCGGCTCTGCTCATGGCGGCGCGCGCTGGAACGACATGAAATTAATTTTTTCCTAAGAGGTAAGAAGTATTATGAAAAAACTTTTGAAAGTGTTTGTAGTCTTGGCAGCAATTATTGCGGCAGGTGTTTATTACTATGTGACAATCCCGGCTGTAAATATTCATTCTGCGGGATTCTGGTTTTTCCTGATCGGAGCACTGGCAGGTGTGACAGCAATCGTTGCGCTGTACAAAATTATTAAGACGAAGACAGAGATTATTGAACTGGGACAGAGTAAGCTGATAAAAACAATGCTTGGGGCGATTGTTGCCGCGGTAGTTGTATTTTTGGTTGGCAGCTTGCTGTCTTCAGAAATTATTAATGCGAAGAAATACCAGCAGCTGATGACAGTAGAAGATGGCGACTTTGCAACTGAGATTGCACCGGCAGAGTTCTCAAGTGTACCGTTGCTTGATAAGGATTCTGCAAGATTATTAGGAAATCGTAAGATGGGTACCATGGTAGATATGGTTTCGCAGTTTGAGGTGAGCCCGCTCTATACGCAGATCAATTATCAGGGCAGACCTGTGCGTGTATCACCACTTGTTTATGCAAGTCCGATTAAATGGATCGCAAATCAGGCAGATGGTATTCCGGCTTATATTATGATTGATATGGCGACACAGGAAACAGAATGTGTGCGACTGGCAGAAGGACAGTATATAAAATATTCTCCAGCGGAATATTTTAACAGAAATATTTACAGACATTTGCGTTTTAACTATCCGACCTATATTTTCGACCAGTTGAGTTTTGAAATTGATGATGAAGGTACACCCTACTGGATTTGTCCTGTAAAACAGTTTAATGTGGGTTTGTTTGGCGGTCAGACCATCGGAAAAGTGGTACTTTGTAATGCGGTGACTGGCGAAACAACAAGCTATGACATTGAAAATGTACCATCATGGATTGACCATGTATATTCTGCTGAACTTCTGATTGAACTGTATGATTATCACGGTGTATTAAAGAACGGTTTCTTAAACAGTATTTTAAGCCAGAAGGGATGTCTGATGACAACGGATGGTTATAATTATATTGTCAAAGATGATGATGTATGGGTTTATACAGGTGTCACATCAGTATCAGGTGATGAATCTAACGTAGGTTTTGTGTTGATGAACCAGCGAACGATGGAAAGCCGTTTCTATGCTTGTCCAGGTGCTGAAGAATATTCAGCAATGGATTCCGCACAGGGTCAGGTACAGCATTTAGGATATGTTTCTACATTCCCATTATTATTGAATGTGTCTGGAGAACCAACTTATTTTATGGCACTGAAAGACAGTGCGGGACTTGTAAAAATGTATGCCATGGTCAATATTTCCAAATATCAGAATGTTGCCATTGGTGATACCGTTGCAGAGTGTGTGAAAGATTATCAGGATTTATTAAAGCAGAATGGTATTTCTTCTACCGTGAGTGGTGCTGGTCTGGAAGTAAAGGCTGTGATCGAGAAGATTTCACCAGTGGTGATTGAAGGAAATTCTCATTATTATATTACACTTGCCGGAAAGACTGGCATTTATGATGTAGATGTGAGTGAATATCCTGAAATTGTAACCTATGAGGTGAATGATATTATTGGATTTACTTATATAGAAGGTTCAAAGTTGTGTGAAGTCACAGCGATTGAATGAATAGGAGAACTATATGGATGTGAAGTGTAGCCTTTGCCCGAGAATGTGCATGGTGGACCGCAATATAGCAACAGGATATTGTGGTGTGAAAAATACGCTCCGCGTGGCAAGGGCAGCACTCCATTTTTGGGAAGAGCCCTGCATTTCCGGAGAGGAAGGAAGCGGGGCTGTTTTTTTTACCGGCTGTAATCTACGGTGCGTTTTTTGCCAGAATTACCACATTGCCAGGGCAGAGCAAGGAAAAGAGATTACAGTAGAAAGATTAGCTGAAATTTTTCTGGAGCTGCAGGATCAGAAGGCAAATAATATTAATCTGGTGACGGCAACCCATTATGTGCCGCAGGTAGTTTCTGCTTTAGAGGCCGCAAAAGAGCAGGGATTACATATCCCTGTAGTGTATAACTGCGGTGGATACGAACATGTAGAAACGCTGAAAATGCTGGAAGGTCTTGTGGATATTTATCTGCCGGATTTTAAATATATGGATTCAGAGCGTGCGAAAAGATATTCCCGCGCGGAGAATTATCCGGACGTGGCGAAAGCGGCGCTGGCAGAGATGGTACGACAGCAGCCTGCGGCGATATTTGATGAGCGTGGAATGATGCGAAAAGGTGTGGTGGTGCGTCATTTGATGCTGCCAGGTGGTATCAAAGATTCCAAGGCTGTGGTAAAATATTTGTATGAGACGTATGGTGATAAGATTTATATCAGTTTGATGAATCAGTACACACCATTACCTCATGTGGAAGCGTATCCTGAAATCAACAGAAAGTTGAAGAAATTTGAATATGACAGGCTGGTGGACTATGCCATCTCTCTTGGAGTAGAAAATGGATTTATCCAGGAGGGAGAAACGGCAGAGGAGAGTTTTATACCGGCATTTACGAACGAGGGAGTATAGACGATGGAAGCAAAAAATAAGGTTCAGGCGAAGAAAGGTTCTGCAATTGCAGTTTGTCCGGTAACAAAGAAATGTGGCGGATGTGCCTATCAGGGTATTCCTTACAATGAACAATTGAAAAAAAAGAAAAAAGAGGTTGAGAAGCTCTTAAAGCCTTACTGCGAGGTAAAAGGAATTCTTGGAATGGAGAATCCATATGAATATCGCAATAAGGTCCATGCGGTATTTGCGCGTTTGAAAAATGGCACAATCATTTCAGGTACTTATGAAGCGAACAGCCATCGCGTGGTAGCAGTGGATTCCTGTATGATAGAAAATCAGAAGGCCGATGCAATTATTCGGAGTGTAAGAGAGCTTGCGAAGTCCTTTAAGATTAAAATATATGATGAAGATACAGGATTTGGATTATTGCGTCATGTGCTGGTGCGCGTAGGACATCACAGCGGACAGATTATGGTTGTATTAGTGTTAGCTGATCCAATCATGCCGGGGAAGAATAACTTTGTGAAAGCACTGCTGAAACTTCATCCGGAAATTACGACCATTGTAGTGAATGTAAATGATAAAAAGACCAGTATGGTTTTAGGTGATAAGGAAAAGGCAATTTACGGAAAAGGGTATATTGAAGATACTCTTTGTGGTCTGACCTTCCGTATTTCCCCAAAATCCTTTTATCAGATCAATACAGAGCAGACAGAGGTGCTTTATAAAAAAGCAATCAAACTGGCTGACTTGAAGGGCAAAGAACGCGTGCTGGATGCTTACTGTGGTATTGGAACCATTGGGATGGCGGCTGCGAAGCATGCAAAACAGGTCATCGGTGTGGAATTAAATCCTGATGCGGTGAAGGATGCGAGAGCCAATGCAAAGATCAATGGAGTGAAAAATATCCAGTTCTATCAGAACGATGCGGGCAAATTTATGGTGCAGATGGCAGCACAGGAAGGCAAAGGAGCCATTGATGTCGTATTTATGGATCCGCCAAGAGCCGGAAGTGATGAGGCATTTATGTCATCGGTAGTGAAACTTGCACCAAAGAAGGTGGTGTATGTGTCATGTAACCCTGAGACACTGGCGAGAGATTTGGCGTATTTTAAGAAGCATGGATATGAAGCGAAGGAAGCATGGGCTGTTGATATGTTCCCGTTTACAGC
>CAZYUZ010000085.1:0-8335 GCA_964650775.1 uncultured Lachnoclostridium sp.
TATATTTCAATTATAAATCAAGAAAAAATAGTTCAATCATTTCTTGTTAAGATACGATGATATGATTTCTATATTTGAAGATTACTGTAAAAAATGCAGTCTATTGAATTTTAAAAATTCTTAAGACTGCATTTTTATATTCAACTATTTTCTAGCAGGTAAAATTTCCAACCAATATCCGTCTGGATCAATGATGAAATAAATTCCCATTGCAGGATTTTCATAACAGATACAGCCCATTTCTTCATGAAGCTTGTGCGCTGCGTCATAATCGTCTGTTTCAAAAGCCAGATGAAATTCACATTCACCTAAATTGTATGGCTGAGGATGTTCTTCTAACCATGTAAGCTCTAGTTCAAAGGAGCCTTCCTCATTTCCCATATAAACAAGGATAAAACCGTCGCCTTCTTTGCGACTTACTTCGTGAAGCCCCAGTGCTTTTTCATAGAAAGCAATGGATTTGTTTAAATCGGTAACATTGTAGTTTTCGTGAACCATTTTGAATTTCATAAATGACCTCTTTTCTGCGCATAGCGCGATTTTACTTATATATTCCGAATGCTCCTTCAAGAAGGTTTGGATAATATCGGGAGACTCCCAAAAGTGCATCGGATAGACAGCTTTTACAGGGATATGTTCTAAGAAATAGCACATTCCTCTGTCATAATTTTTTTCTTGTCTGGGATCCAGAACCACAAAAGCAACATCTAATTTTCGATGATTTAATTTTTCGGAGAGAAGAGTGATTTGCTTGTGGTAATCTGCGGTCATCTGTTCATTATAAGAAACAGATTCTTCTTCCCACACCCAATCATTAAGGTCGCCAGCATGGTAAATAAGCTTTTGGTCATCCTCAATTAGAAAAGCGACACCTAAATCTGTAGATTGAAAAGTAGTAAGTTTTTGACCTAAACAAAGATGATATTCCTTTCCTGAGGCTACTTGCAGAGTATTTACATTTGCCGGAACTTCGATATCATCTGATAAGATTGCATGAACAGTTTTCATACCGAAGTCATCCAACAGGTAGAAAATTTCTGGATTATAGTGATCAGGATGGCCGTGACTGGAAAGAACAAAGATTGGCTTTGCAGCATCCAATTGTGGGAAACATCCTTTTTCATAGTCAAATAGGTAGTAACAGCTGTCAGTTTCGACTAAAAAGCAGCTATGGTGGATATATGTGATTTTCATAAAATATCTCCGAATTATATGCTTTTTTTGATAGTAACAAGAATCGCGTAATAATTCAAGGTTGTATAGAAAAAGCTGTTTTATGAGAATCATTAAAAAACTTCCGGTACATATTGCTGTCCGATTGGACATTCATGGGAACAGAACGTGCGAAATAGGATATTTTATTTCGCTAACTGTACGGTGTTTCTTTTCCAATGGTTAAGATAAAATGATTGTATCAGATAGGAAAGGAGCGAAGATACATGACCGTGGAGCAGAGAATTCGTAGGTGTATCCTACTTGAAAAGATGCAGAAAAACAAAGCTTGGGATTGAAGATATATCGACATTTAAAGGTAAGAAAGTAAACAACAAGGGGGAATATAAATGTTGACTTTGATTTTTTGGATTATGATGTTATTGATTTTTGGAAATGTTCTGAAGTTTGCGATTAAGGCAGCCTGGGGGATTTCCAAAGTGATTTGTACCGTAATTTTACTCCCACTGATACTGGTGGTAATGGTATTTGCAGGACTTGTAAAATTGGCATTTCCGATTTTGGCAGTGATAGGACTGATTTCATTGTTTACGTTACATTGGGATTAATATATTATGCGTATACGACAAGATTAAAAAGTTAAGGAATAATTAAAAATTGATAATGAGATTTATGGTATGATGTAAATAGAAAATGGCAAATTGCCGTATTAGTCGGCTTGGTTTATTAAAGTTGGATATGCAAAGTTCAATTTAACATTTGGTAGAACAATTAGAAAGCACTTTTGACAACCTAAATGCTACATATCAATCTTATGAAGAAATATAAAAGTTGCGGCAGGAGTTGTTCTGTATACGGAAAGTGGTTCTGAACATATAAATGTTGCGTTTATGGACGAAGAAGGAAACATGCAGCATTGTGAGATTGAAGCAACTCTAAGCTTCGACCTATTGGAAAAGAAGTGGTCCGAGAAGAACTGGATATGCTGATGCCATGGTCTGAAGATGTACAGGCAGAATGTAAGTGACAACGCTTATTCGGGAATGGTATTATACTCCATCCTCATTATTTTTTACAGGCACTTTGTTATAAAGCGCTTACAGTAGAGAGACAAATTCTAATTCTATAGGCGTTGTATGGCTATGTCTTGATTCAACATTTCTATGCTTGGGGTCAGTTTTTTTGAAGAAGTCTAAAGAGAATAATGACAACGAGAATTAAGAAAAATAAATTAGAAGTTGACGGGAGGGGGAATGTTGAAAAGAATTATCTGAAAGACAAAAATATAAATAATTTGACATAGCTGCAACATTTTGCTCATCATGAGCGTCTGTATAATTAGAAATGCATTTCAAAGCGAGGTGAGTGGAATGGAACGATTTATGGTGCTATATGAATCTGTCTATAAAGATCTGTATCGTTTGGCATACTATTATCTTGGAAATCATCAGGATGCGGAAGATGTGGTGAGTGAAACCGTACTAAGAGCCTATGAAAAGTTTTCTTCATTACGAAATGAAGAGGCTTTCCGAAGTTGGATCTTTAAAATTCTGGTAAATCAATGTAATAGCTTTCTTAGAAAGCGAATAAAACGAAAAACGGAAGAATTTGCGGAAGAACCTGGAATTCAACAGGAACTTGGAGATACCGTCATTGTAAAAGAAATGCTTGCCGTTCTATCTGAAGAAGAACGTAAGATTGTGGCACTGGCAGTTTTTGGCGGTTATAAAGGAGAAGAAATTGCCAAAATGATGCATGCAAGACATAGCACGATTCGTTCCAAATACCGCAGAGCCTTGAAGAAACTGGAACAAAGTCTTCTAGCGGAGGAGGTGCAGCATGAAAAATAATGACGACATTTTGAAATATTTACGGGAAGAAGGAGAAAATCTGGAAATTCCAAAGTCCCTGGAACCGGAACAGATGAGAAAGAGACTGAAACAGGAGTCTGCGCAAAATAGTGCGAAGAAGCGGAAAAGAAAATTTGCGAACCGAAAAGCTATGGCGATTGCAGCAAGTATTTGCCTGGTTTTTCTTGGAGCTTTTAGCATTGTGTTGTGGCAGGGACAGCAGAACAATGAACTTGAGTCAGAAATTGCTGGTGAGAAAGAGCAGATATCAGAAGAAGCGGTGGTTTTGGAAACCGCAGAACTTGGAATGGAATATCCGAAGATCAGTTACGAAGATATCTATGCTTCTATGTTAAATACATGGGAAAGGATAAACTATGTGTCACGAGGTGAAACTCCGGCAGGAGAAATGAATGAAGCAGGGGCAGTCATTGATGAAGTAGCAGTCGAAAGTTCGATAGAAGAAAGTGCGCCGGCAGCTGACTTGGCAGAAAAGAAAGAGATGAGTGCCAATGCTGCTATAAAGGACGCATATGGTGATACAAATGTACAGACCGTAGGTGTAGACGAAGGGGACATTGTTAAAAATGATGGACGATACCTCTATCAGAAAATTCAGGTAAACGAGAATGACCGTACAAAATGGGTCATTCAGATTATTGATACCCAGGAGGGTTTAAAAGAAGTTGCCCGTGTCGATGGAATCGATGGATTGATAGAATTTTACATCTGGGAAGATATATTGGTGGTCATTGAAGAAAAATACCTTGAAACTGCGGCGAAAAAGATGAGTGGTGGCATGATTGCTTGTTACGATGTGGCATATTTTGAAAACTATTATCATGAAATTACATTTTTTGATATTACAGACCGAAGTCAGCCGACTGGAATCAAACGATTCACTTTGCAGGGACAGTATACATCCTCACGAGTTACAGACGGTTATTTCTATGGATTTAGCAGATACTATGCAAATCCGGGAGAAGGATCGAATGATTATGATGCTTATGTGCCAGTGGTAGATGGACATCGCTTGCAGACTGATAGGATTTATCTTCCAGAGGAAAATGATGCAACGTCTTATCTGGTACTGGTGGCAGTAGACCTTCGGAATCCGACCAAGTTTACAGATACCACAGGCATTGTAGCGGATGGAAATCTTTATTATGTAAGTGCGGATAATATTTTTGTTGCTGATACAAAATATTCGGAAGAAAAAAATGGCTGGAACAGCAACGTAACATCGCTTCTTCGGTTTTCCTATAAAGAAGGAAAGTTTACACTGCAGGCAATGGGAGAAGTGAAGGGAAATCTGGAAGGCAGCTTTTCCATGGATGAATATGAAGAACATTTACGTGTGGTGACGACTGTCTGGGAATATCAACGCAAAGAGATTTTTGATGAGCGTACAGGGGAATCCATCGGTTTCAATACGGTAGGAGAACGTCAGACCAATGCGCTGTATGTGCTGGATGAAGCTTTAGATGTAGTTGGAAGGATTGAAGGACTGGCAAAAAACGAGCAGATTTATTCGGCAAGATTTATGGGAGATACAGGATATTTTGTCACATTTCGGCAGGTAGATCCACTCTTTACAGTGGATTTGAGCAATCCAAAAGAGCCGAAAGTGTTAAGTGAACTGAAAGTCAGCGGTTTTTCTGAATATCTGCACATTTATGGGGAAGACAGACTGCTTGGTATCGGAATGGAAGCGGATGAAGAGACTGGCAGACAGGAAGGGATGAAGCTTTCCATGTTCGACGTGTCTGATAAAACAAATGTGACAGAAATCGCAAAGGAAAACCTTGCAGATTACAACTATAGTGAAGCGCTTTATAATCATCATGCAGTGATGATTAGTACAGGAAAGAATATTTTTGGTTTTGCGGCAGAAGGAAGTGACAGAGGACAATTCTATCGAAAATATTTTGTATATTCTTATGAGGATGATATCTTTGTGGAGAAATTAAAGGTAGATGCAAAGAATCATGATGGAAATTATTATTCTGTGAGAGGTACATTTATCGGAGATGTATTTTATCTTCTTTTAGGTGACGGAAGTATCAGAAGTTATGACTTAAATACAGGAAAACAGTTGGAGAGTCTGGAACCATAAGGTTCCGGACTTTTTCCGGTTTTTAGAACTGTGACTTAGTCACTTGCAGGATTCTTAAGTACATGATACATTAAGACAAAAGTTGAAAGGAGCGTAATGTATGCAGTATTTTATTTCATTCCTTGAAGGAATTATTACATTTATATCACCGTGCTTACTTCCGATGCTGCCAATTTATGTTTCTTATTTTGCAGGTGGCAGAGAACGAAATACAAAGAAAACATTGGTGAATGCACTGGGATTTGTGATTGGCTTTACCATTGTATTTACAGTTTTGGGAGCGTTGGCAGGAACGATTGGAAGCTTTTTAATTAAATATCAGGCAGTTGTAAACATTGTATCGGGACTTATCGTTATCATTTTTGGATTGAATTTCCTTGGTGTTTTAAAACTAAATTTTTTCCGTGGCATCAATCGAAATGTCAATACGGATAACATGGGATTCTTCTCAGCGACACTGTTTGGGATGATTTTTTCGATCGGCTGGACGCCATGTGTTGGAGCATTTCTTGGATCAGCACTGATGTTGGCATCCACACAAGCGCATATGGTGAAAGGTGTTTTGATGCTTCTTAGCTATTCTCTGGGACTTGGGATTCCATTTGTGATCAGTGCAGTATTGATTGACAAATTAAAAGGCGCATTTAATTTTCTCAAGAATAATTACGAGATAATCAATAAAATCTCTGGAGTATTCTTGATTCTTGTTGGTTTGAGTATGGCAACAGGGCTGCTTGGCAGATTACTTACCCTGCTTAGTTAGGAGGTTGTATGAATAAGAAGATTGGTTGGATTTTAGGTGTGATTGCACTGGTGGGGGTGATTGGCGGTGCCAGTGTATTATATAATAAATATAGTGTTGAAGTAGAGAAAGAAGGCCTGCTGACAGAAAGTCCTGAGCAGGCAGTCATTGAAGAAGAAATGACAGATGCTGCTGCGGAAGAAAGTACAGAATCAGAAGAGACTGCATCAGAAGAAAGTCAGGAGCTTGTCATGGCACCGGATTTCACAGTTTATGACGCGGATGGAAATGCGGTAAGCCTTTCGGATTTTATCGGAAAACCAACAGTCATTAACTTCTGGGCAAGCTGGTGCGGGCCATGCCAGATGGAAATGCCGGATTTTGATGAGAAATATCAGGAACTAGGGGAAGAAGTTAATTTCTTCATGGTAAATATGACAGATGGTTCCAGAGAGACGATCGAAACTGCAAAGAAATTTATTGAAGATACAGGATATTCTTTCCCAGTGTATTATGATACAGACATGGATGCGGCGATGACTTATGGTGTTAATTCTCTTCCATCAACTTATTTTATTGATGCAGAAGGTCATGCCATTGCCCGTGGACAGGGTGCAATCGATGCGGAAACATTACAGTATGGAATTGATATGATTTTGGGAGAATAGCTATGGAAAAGAATATTCGTTGGGGATTTTTAGGCTGTGGAAAAGTGGTACAGAAGAAAAGCGGAGATGCATTTCGAAATGTGCCAAATAGTGAGATTGCAGTCATTATGAGACGTGATATTGAAGCAGCAAAGGCATCCGCAGAGCATTTTGGTGTACCGGTATGGTGCGACAGCGTAACTGAATTGTTGGAAAAGGACATTGATGCGGTGTATATTGCGACGCCACCGGGACTGCATTATGAGCAGGCAATGGAATGTTTAAAAGCGAAAAAGGCGGTTTATCTGGAAAAACCATTTGCAAGAAATTATACAGAAGCAAAAGCACTTACCGAAGCTTTCGAGGCGGCAGGAGTGCCATTATATATTGGACATTACCGCCGTGCATTGCCAAGATTTTTGAAAATTCGTGAAATGTTAAATGTGAAAGTCATTGGTGATGTGAAGACGATTGATTTTCATTTGAATCGAATTTTTTCACCCAAAGAGGCTGAAACGACATGGCTTTACAACCCAGTGTTGTCCGGCGGTGGGAAATATTATGATATTGCACCGCATACGGTAGATATTATCAATTTCCTGTTTGGTGATATTGTGGAAGTCAAGGGCAGTGCGAAGAGTCTAGGAATTGGCTGTCCGTTAGAAAATATTGTGGATATGTCTTTCCTCACAGAAAAAGGAGTTTACGGTACTGCAAAATTTAATTGTGTGGCAGAAGAAAAATTAGACCGTATGTATGTGACAGGTACAAATGGCAGTATGGAATTCTCGGTTCATGGAAAAACAGATGTGGTTGTGAAAGACATTGATGGAAATGTGCTGGAACGGTTTGATTTGCCGGATCCAAAAGCTGTGGAAGAAGCGATGGTGCAGTCAGTGGTTGAAGACTTATTGGGCTTATCTGAATGTGAAAGTAAGGCAAAAGAGGTACTTGTGACTTATCAGATTATTGATGAAGTATTAGCTGAATTTTATGGTGGCAGAGGTGATGATTTCTGGAATCATCCGGAACGGTATAATTAATTAGAGAAGCTTCAAAAGGCAGTGTTTTCATAGCAGAAAATGCTGCCTTATGTTATAATATTTTCACCATATTTAGTTCGGAAAATTTGGGAGGTACTTCATGAGACCAACAATTAAACAGGAAGAATTTATCACAGAATGGGGCGGTATGCGTCTGGAAAATGGATATCTCATTACAGAAGATGGCCTGGAATCATTGAATGATTTGGATACATCCATTTGCTTTAAGTGAAAAAACCAAAATTCACATAATAAACATAACTTTGTGCTAAAATGATCTTAGAAAATGAGGAGGTGCACGATGGAACGTTTGAAAATATTAGTAGTAGATGATGAAAGCAGAATGAGAAAACTGATCAGAGACTTCCTTGTGAAAAGTGGATATGAAGTGCTGGAAGCGGAAGATGGAGAAAAAGCAGTGTGTATGCCTTGGCAGAGGCAGAGAACCCATGGTTCATCAGCTGCTGTTCCACGGCGTCCTGGATCAGCTCAATGTTAGGAGACTCGCTGCCCAGCTTAGTTTCCAATGTCCGCTGCACATCGTTGGCCACCCGGGCTGCATCGGCGGCGTTACCCTCCTGGCAGCTTTCCATTGCCTTTAAAATGGCAGCTGCGATCTTATTCTGATCATACAAAACCACACGGCCATCCCGCTTGATAATACTCTGAATCATCACAATCTTCCTAGCTTTCTTGTAATATTCTCTTTCCACAATATATTGTGCCGGAAAAAGTCGTTCCACACAATATATTGCCATACTTCT
>CAZYUZ010000086.1:0-8279 GCA_964650775.1 uncultured Lachnoclostridium sp.
GGAGCTTTTTCTTTTGCCTGTTTAAAAAGGTCACGCACCTTTGACGCACCCATACCTACGAACATCTCTACAAATTCCGAACCTGACATAGAGAAAAACGGCACATTTGCTTCACCTGCAACTGCTTTTGCCAGCATTGTCTTACCTGTTCCAGGAGGTCCTACGAGAAGAACACCTTTCGGCATGGAAGCTCCGATTTCACGGTATTTGTCCGGATTATGGAGATAATCTACGATTTCTACCAGATTTTCTTCTGCTTCGTCTACACCTTCCACATCATCAAATGTGATACCTTCTGAAGATTTCACATATACTTTTGCATTGCTTTTGCCCATGTTAAACATCATGGAGTTAGGACCGCCAGCTTTATTTACCAGCTTCTTCGACATAATTTGTCCGATACCTATAAAAATAGTCATTGGCAATATCCATGTTAAAAAGAAGCTTAAGAATGGAGACATTTCTTCCACAATCTCCTGGGTAAATACAGCACCAGCTTCATGCAAACGAGTAACCAAATTCGGATCATTCATTACTCCCGTTTTGTAATAACTACTGTTATCTTTATTCGTAAAAATTATTTGATTTTCCTGAATTTCAACCTGTCCAATTTCACCATTTTCTGTCATCGTCATAAAAGTTCCATAATCAACCTCTTTAATCTGATGATTAGCAAGAAATGGAACCATTAATGCATTGAATAGAAAAATCACTAAAACAACAATCCCATAATAATATATTAGTGGTTTTTTTGGATTTTTTATTTCTTTCATACACTTTTCCTTTCTTTATTATTTTTCCTATAGTCATTGAATATTTTTTCTACATCATCATATGAAAGAAATCTAAACTGAAACGAAACAACAAGCTTTTTTTACAAATTTTTATCCTCTTATATCTTTTGATAATTCCACAGCAAACGTAGTAATTCCATTTTCACATTCTACTAAAACATCTCCATAATGGAGTTCGACAACCCTTTTTACGATAGCCAGCCCAATTCCATTCCCTTCTGATGAATGAGATTCGTCTGCCTGGTAAAATTTATCAAATATTTTTTTCTGTTTTTCTTTTGGAATCTCGTTCCCAGAATTAGCAACTAAAATTGTATAAGTATCTCCATGATCAATTATTTTTATTGCAATCAGACCATATTCTGGTGAGAATTTTATCGCATTGTCAATCAGGTTTATCCAAACCTGTTTTAACAATTCTTCATTTGCATATATTTCCTGTTCATCAAATTCAAGACTAAATTCTATATTTTTCTTAACCCATGTGCTTTCCAAAAGCAAAACACTGGAACGTATCTGCTCAGAAAGATTAAACTTAGTGATGTCTGTCAATATTGTCTGATTTTCAATTTTTGTCACATTAAGTACGTTTGTTGCCATCGCAGAAAGTCTTAATGATTCCGTTTCTATAATATCCAGATATTCCATCTTCTGCTGTTCGGTCAAATTTCCACGTTTTAACAGTTTGGTGAACCCTGCAATCGATACAATTGGAGTTTTGAACTCATGAGAAAAATTATTAATAAAATCGCTCCTAAGCATTGCTGTATTCCCCAATTCTTCGGCCATTTTATTAAAACTGTCGGTTACTTCTGCAACCGTTGGATGTTTACTGAACAGTTCACCAAAATTCAAACGTGCTTTGAAATCTCCCGATGCCAACCGGTTCATTTGGTCAATAATCCTATTAATATGCTTTAATGCCACATGACTGGTTAAGACTGTAACAATGACTCCCACAATCAAATTAATCACTGACATCAAAATTAATACATACTGTGAATTTGGCTGTCCATCAGCTGTTGTTGGAATTTTGTTCAATGCTATCAACGCAGATACTCCGATAAAAGTAAAAATTACCGTAATCAGCATAATAACAAAAATGTATCCTATTACTAATAGCGCAAGCGCAACTCTCTGTTTTCGTATTTCTTGCTTATTCATTCTTTTTTACCGCTTTATATCCAAGTCCTCGAACAGAAACAATCTCAAATTCTTTCCATCCCTCGAATTTCTTTCTCAGACGTCCTATGTGTACTGTAACAGTTTCCCAGCCGGTTCCACTGCTTGCACCCCAAATTTCATCCATGAGTTGAATCCGGGTAAATATTTTACCCGGATATGATAAAAGCTTATATAATAATAAAAATTCTTTTTGTGGCAATTCGATAATCTCATCATTTTTTTTGACTGTAAGTGAATCATAATCCAATACCACATCACCAATCTCTATCCGTCTTTCGTTTACAATCTTTGCCCGACGCAAAAGAGCCTTCACGCGAAGCAGCATTTCTTCTTCATCTACTGGTTTCGTAATATAATCATCTGTACCTACAAGAAATCCCTTTTTCTTGTCTTCCGGAAGCTGTTTTGCTGAAACCATCAAAATAGGAAGTGTATTCTTAGTTTCACGAAGTATTTCGGTAAGTTCATATCCATCCATTTTAGGCATCATAATATCGAGCACAACAAGGTCAACGTGCTCTCTGTCCATAACTTCCAGTGCTTCTTCCCCATTTTGGGCAGTGTAAACAGTATAATTTTCACTTTCCAACACTGCTTTAAATAAACGGCGTGTATTTTTATCATCATCCACGACAAGAATGTTAAACATCTTTTTCCTCCTCTGTATATCTACCATTCTCTCTATCCTGATTTTAGTATAACATTAAGATCATCGTAACGAAAATAATAAACAAGAATTCTAAACTTAAACTAAACAATTCATCTTTTTCAATAAATGCTGTAAGAAAAAGCGCTCATTCGAAAATGAGCGCTTTTCTAATAATTTATTCAGCTTCCTCTGCAGTTTCTTCTTCTGCTTCAACCACAAAACTATCTGTTGTATTCGACAGCTGGTTTACTATTGTTTCATCCACAGTATAAACCACCCCGCTGGCATCTGTTTTGAAGTAATATACTCCCATTACATCATTATAATCGCCAACTGTACAGGTCAGGCTCCCGCCCTCTGCAAACTCAAAGGTAATGGAAGCTGCCGGAGAATCCAGACCAAACTCGCTTACGTCCTCTGCATCTGTAAGCTCATTTTCAGACTCAATGGCATTGAAATTTTCAAGAAATGCTTCTACCTTTTCTGCATCAATTTCCAGTGTCTCATCTGTGATACATTTCCATGCTTCTCCCTCATACTGCATGGAAACATCAGACTCTTTTGAGCTGTAAGAAAAAGCAGTCACATCAGTAATTTCGAAACTTGTCACCTGTTTAATCTTCGCCGCTTCTTCCTCCGCCTGTTTTTTACTGGCACCCTCGCTGTATTCCTTCACACCGAAATAACAAGCCAGGATTACTGCCAAAACAAAGGTTGCAGCCAGCATCTGTTTTCTGTTTTTGCTCATTATCGTTTTCTCCTTCTTGCCCAGACCACAATGCCACTTGCTAAAATTGCCACTGGAAGAGCTACTGTAAACAGCAGACCCAAAAGAATGATTCCTGTCTGGGATACTGCAATGTTACCCATAGAATAATTCTTTACCGCTATAGAAATGCTTTCCTCTTTTCCTGTAAACTGAGCAATAATATTTCCAAAGAGTTTGCTGTTGGCACCAGATACCATGCTGTTGGCACTTTCCGTAAATACATAGCCGGAAGAAATTACTGCAAGTTTGGTTTCTTCTTCGGTAATCAGTACACCTGTGTTAAAAGTTCCTCTCACATCTCCTTCTACATACTCGAAGGTTTCTGCAGTTACAGGATCTGCTTTTGCATATGCATTTTCTGAAGTAGATAAGAATACTTCCACCGTTCGATTTTCGTTTTCCATGTCAAAATCAAGACTCATTGTATATGGAGAGAAAATATAATTTGAACTGTAAATATCCGCAGTTACATCACTATAATCTACATTTGGCAGCAGATAGTAAGGTGACTGATAGTAATAGTTTCTGTCACTTTCCACGATCATGCTGTAATTGTTTGTCACGCCGTAAGCTTCCAGCACTCTTTCAAAATTCGGGAGTGCACTGTCTGTCAGTGTTACAGAAATAACTGCTTTTCCGCCGTTCTGCAAATAGGAAATAATTTTATCCGCATCATCAGAAGATAAATCTGTTGCAGGGGCAAGCAGCAGAATGCAGGCTGCATCTTTTGGAATTTCATCATATTGTAAAAGGTTGATCGTAGAAAGTTCCACATTTTCCTTACTCAGCACTTCTGTAAAAGAAGTTTCCAGTGCAGCCTCACCGTGCCCTTCAATTTGATAAACCATCGGAATTGCTTCATTGGTCACATAATCAATGGCACTGGTAATCTGACCTTCCGCATCATATCCGGTTACCGTACTGTTGTAAGAATAGTAGTCATATTCCATCACATAAAGAGAATTATAATCAATCACCTTGGAACGCTCTCCGCTTACTACGATCAGGCTGTTGGTAGAAATGGAATCTGCAAATTCACGATAGAAATTTGGACTTACCAGCGGATCTTTATATTCTATTTTAATATGTTCCGAAGCTTCTGCATAACGGTCTAATGTGGTATCTACTGTCTCATCCGCATTTTCTTCCGAGTTAATTACATAAATCGTAATGTCCTGTTCCAGATTTTCAAGCAGCGTCTTTGTATCATCAGTCAAAGAATACAGCTTCTGGGAAGTCACATCAATCTGTGTCACATCTGCCGGCAGCTCCTTCACAGTCAGATTTGCCATCACCACTGCCGCAAACACGATCAGAATCAGCGTAGAGCTATAGGCACCGGTCTTAATACTTTTTGTCGAAATGCTCCATCTGCGCTTCTGAATGCTCTGTGTTGTCAAAAAGATAAATAAAACAATTAAAGAGAGATAGTATACAATGCCACTGACATCCAGCAACCCATTAAAGAAATTATCAAGTGGTGTCAGAAGATCAAAGCATCCTAAAAGCTTCGTCAGTAAATTTCCAGTATTGGAAATCAATGAACAGATTCCGCTCATCATATATCCCACAAATAAAATGAGGAATGTCAGAACTGCTGCAATGACCTGACTTTCGCAGGCAGAAGATACGAACATACCAATTGCAATACCAGTCAGTCCAAACAATGTATAACCTAAAATTGCCGTATAGCTTTCCCCAAATGGAATCTCTCCGAAGAAAGAAAGTGCAATCGGGTAAAGGCACACAAATGCGATTGCCATCAGAAAGATCGTTGCCATGGCAAGATATTTTGCCAGAACAATTTTCCCGATAGATACTGGTGCCGTTAAGATCAGCTGATCTGTCTTATTCTTGCGCTCATCCGCCAGAATTTTCATCGTAAGTACCGGAACAGTGATCATAAATAAAAATGTTGAGGAACTCAGCGCATAGGAAATATACGGAGAACCACTCAGCAGGTTGTATGCAGTAAAATAAATGCCTGTCAAAATGAGGGTAGCCGCAATAAACAACGCACCTGTGACAGTATGAAGATAAGAGCGCAGCTCTCTTTTATAAATCGCCAGCATCTTCTTCTCCTCCTTCCGTCAGCTCTAAGAACACATCTTCCAAAGATTTATCCTTACCATAAATAATGGAAATCTTTGTATGCCCATTCTCGCCATCCTCTATTTCGAAGCTTCTCATCTGCTCAACTGCTTTCATCATCTCTTCTGCACGCATTTTCGAACCTTTGATTTCCACTTCAAAAACTGCATTCGGAATGTTCATATTTTCCAAGTTTTCCAGTGTATCAGCTGCTACCAGCTTCCCCTTGGAAATAATAAACACATATTCACAGACTGCACTGATTTCCTGCATGATATGGGAACTTAAAATTACCGTGTGTTTTTCCCCAAGCTTCTTAATCAGCTCACGCATTTCAATGATCTGTTTTGGATCAAGTCCGACCGTCGGCTCATCTAAAATGATCACTTCAGGATATCCCAAAATTGCCTGCGCAAGACCAACTCTCTGTTTATAGCCTTTAGAAAGGTTTTTAATAAGACGTCCGGCAACTTCAGCAGTACCTGTAAGTTCCATAACTTCTGTTACCGCCTGTTCCCTTTCCTTTTTCGGAATCTTTTTTAATTCTGCTGCAAAATATAAATATTCCTCTACCAGCATATCCTGATACAGCGGCGGAAGCTCCGGCAAGTATCCAATCTTCTTTCGTGCGCTTTCCGGATTCTCAAAAATATCTTCCCCATCAATTTTAATTGTGCCTGAGGTAGCCCCAAGATAACCGGTAATCATATTCATCGTAGTGGATTTTCCGGCACCATTCGGACCCAGGAAACCATAGATTTTTCCACTTTCAATATGAAGTGTCAAATCATCCACGGCTATATGTTTTCCATATTTTTTCGTCAGATGACTGATTTCTATCATCACACTGCTCCTTTCTGAATTTTCATCATAATTTAATTATTTTAGAAGTAAAGTTTGATTACTCTGTGAAAGAAAGGTGAAAAAATAATGATGAATGTGTGTTCAATCTGTGAAACCACATTCATCATTTTTTTAATCCTATTTTCTTTTTAATGTTTTTAAATATATTTTCTGCTCTGGTGTGATACGATAGCTCTCTACTGCCTTCTGGATAGTCTTATTATGTACCCAAGTGGTTAATCTGCACTCCAGAAGGTACGGCAAAATCGCATCATACTGTTTTGCAAGGGCTGTAGCAAAATACCATGCCTGCATCATCTGAATATAATATTCTTCTGATTGTACTTGGGCCACCAGATCAGCACATTCTGTCGTAAAATGTTCCTCCAGATAATGATTCATAAGACACCCAATCGCAAAACGGACCACATAAGTCTCTTTTGCATTTAACCAGACTTTTATCTTTGCCATAAGCTTTTCCGGCTCTTTTTTCAGAACCTTGGGATTCATCATATCACATGTCGCCCAGTTGTCTACATATGGCAGAAATCGATCCAGATTTTCAATACACTGATTATAATCTTTCATATTTTCAATCAAAAATCCATGAAGGTTATCTTCTTCATAATACTGATGCGGGAGATTTTGTAAAAACGCTGCTGCATCCTCTGTTTTTGCAAATGCCGACGCATATTTTCGCAATTGCGGTGTTCGCACACCGATAATCTTTTCTTTATCAACTGTTGGCATCAGCTTACTGTGAAAATCTCTATACTTTAAATCCTGCATTTCAAACAATTCTTTTTGCACCCTTTGAATGACTTCTGACATATCTTTGCTCTCCTTTGTATAAATGATTGTACTCTATGAAATACGCTGGTTCAATCAGCATTTTTATATATTCCTAAATTATTACAATATATTTCCCTATATTTTGTGAAATATTTTTCTTGTAGTTTCTTCTTATTTGTTATATAGTAATTAAAACTACATGTTGTTTCGGAGGTAATTATGAATCATTATATTTTAAGCTGCTGCTCCACCGCAGACTTAACAAAAGAACATTTTCAGAAAAGAGACATTTCCTACATCTTTTTTCATTATGAATTAGACGGCAAACAGTATTTAGACGATTTAGGCGAATCTATGCCTTTCGACAAATTCTATCAGGCAATGGTTGATGGCGCTGATACCAAAACATCCCAGATCAATGCCGATGAATTTATGACATATTTTGAGCCATTTTTACAGGAAGGCAAAGACATCGTACATGTAACTCTTTCTTCCGGTATTTCCGGTGTTTACAACTCTGCATGCATTGCAAGAGATGAAATGATGGAAAAATATCCAGACAGAAAAATCTACATCGTTGACTCTTTAACAGCATCTTCCGGTTATGGTCTTTTCATGGATAAACTGGCTGATCTGCGTGATGGCGGTATGTCCGCAGAAGAATTGGCTGCATGGGCAGAAGAAAACAAGTTAAACTGTCACGCATGGTTCTTCTCTTCTGACCTTACATTCTTCGTAAAAGGCGGCCGCGTTTCCAAAACTTCCGGTTTTGTTGGAAACCTGCTTAATATCTGCCCATTATTAAATGTAAGTTTTGAAGGAAAGCTGATTCCTAGATTTAAAATTCGTACAAAGAAAAAAGCAATTGTTGCAATTGTAGACAAAATGGTGGAACTGGCTGAAAACGGCACGGATTATGATGGAAAGTGCTTTATTTCTAACTCTGCATGTTATGAAGATGCAAAGGCAGTGGCTGATTTGATTAAAGAAAAATTTCCTAAACTCAGCGGTGATGTTTTAATCAACTCGATTGGTACTACCATCGGAAGCCATACAGGTCCAGGAACAGTTGCCCTCTTCTTCTGGGGACAGAAACGTGAAGATTAATTTTAAATATTGTGTATAAGTAATTAAGGCGTCTGCTTTGCAGACGCCT
>CAZYUZ010000087.1:0-8261 GCA_964650775.1 uncultured Lachnoclostridium sp.
CATTCTCTCTGACTGGTGCAATTGAGAATACCGGTCTTATCGAAGTTCCTATGGGTACTACTCTTCGTGAGATCATTTTCGATATCGGCGGCGGTCTGAAGAATGGTGCAGAATTCAAGGCTGTTCAGATCGGTGGACCATCTGGTGGATGTCTGACTGAGAAACATCTGGATGAGCCTCTGGATTTCGATTCTGTGAAGAAATTCAATGCAATCGTTGGTTCTGGTGGTATGGTAGTTATGGATACCAACACCTGTATGGTTGAAGTTGCCCGTTTCTTCATGAGCTTCACTCAGAGAGAATCCTGCGGTAAATGTGTACCATGTCGTGAAGGTACAAAGAGAATGCTTGAAATTCTTGAAAAGATTGTTAACGGCAACGGTGAATTAGAAGATCTGGATAAACTGGAAGAACTTGCAACAATGGTTAAGAGCATGGCTCTTTGTGGTTTAGGTAAGAGTGCTCCGCTTCCAGTTCTTAGTACATTAAGTACTTTCCGTGACGAATATGTGGAACATATCGTTGATAAGAAATGTAGAGCGAAGACATGTACAGCACTTCGTAAATATATTATCAACCCTGAATTCTGTAAGGGCTGCAGCAAGTGTGCGAAGAACTGTCCGGTTGGCGCGATTTCTGGTAAAGTGAAAGAACCATTTACCATCGACACAACAAAATGTATCAAATGTGATGCTTGTAGAGAAAACTGTGCATTTGATGCAATCTACGTTGAAGCATAGGAGGGTGACTTATGGGATATATTACAATTAACGGTAAAAAAGTTGAATTTACCGATGAAAAGAATGTTTTAAGTATTATCCGAAAAGCCGGTATTGACATCCCTACACTGTGCTATCATTCGGAATTATCTACATTCGGTGCATGTCGTCTTTGTACAGTAGAGGATGACAGAGGCAGATTGTTTGCTTCCTGTTCAGAAGAACCAAGAGATGGAATGGTCATCTACACACATACAGAAAGACTTCGTAAGCATCGTAAATTAATCGTGGAATTGCTGCTTGCAGCGCACTGCAGAGACTGTACAACATGTGTTAAGAGTGGGGAATGTAAATTACAGGAACTTGCTCACAGCATGGGTGTATTAAAGGTTCGTTACGATAACTATAACGAAGTACGTCCGGTTGATTACAGTTCTCCTTCAATCGTTCGCGATCCTAATAAATGTATATTATGTGGTAACTGTGTACGCGTCTGTTCAGAGTTACAGGGCATTGGCGTTTTAGGTTTTGCAAATCGTGGTACAGAAGCAACTGTGACACCAGCCTTTGAAAAGAAATTAAGTGCGACTGACTGTGTAAGCTGTGGTCAGTGTAGAGTATTTTGTCCAACAGGTGCGCTTACAATCCGCACACATATGGATGAAGTTTGGAATGCTCTTGGCGATAAGAATACAAGAGTTGTTGCTCAGATCGCACCTGCTGTTCGAGTTGCAGTTGGTGATGCATTCGGTATGAAGAATGGCGAAAACGTGATGGGCAAGATTGTTGCTTCTTTACATGCAATGGGATTTGATGAAGTTTATGATACAACTTATACAGCCGACCTTACAATCATGGAAGAAAGCGCTGAATTCCTTGACAGAGTCGCAAATGGCGGTAAATTACCACTTCTGACATCCTGCTGTCCTGCATGGGTGAAATTTGTAGGAGATCAGTTCCCGGATATGAAAGAAAATGTATCTACATGCCGTTCACCACAGCAGATGTTCTCCGCTGTATTAAAAGAATGGTACAGAGATCCGGAACATGCAGAAGGTAAGAAGACAGTTGTAGTATCTATCATGCCATGTACAGCGAAGAAGATGGAAGCAGTTAGAGAAAACAGCTATACAAAGGGCGAAAAGGACACAGATGTAGTAATTACAACAACAGAACTTATCCGTATGATCAAAAATGCAGGTATTGCATTTGATAAGATCGAATCTGAAAGCTGTGATATGCCATTTGGTATTGGTTCCGGTGCGGGTGTGATCTTTGGTGTTACAGGTGGTGTAACAGAAGCGGTTCTTAGAAGACTGGCTGACGGACATGACAGTGCAACACTGGATGCAATCGCAAAATGCGGTATCCGTGGTGAAGAAGGTATCAAAGAAACCGTTGTTCCTTACAACGGAATCGATGTGAAGATCTGCGTAGTCAGTGGTCTTGCAAATGCCCGCAAAGTTATGGAACAGGTTCAGAGTGGAGAAAAAGAATATCATCTGATTGAAGTTATGGCATGCCGCCGTGGATGTATTATGGGTGGTGGACAGCCAATTCCAGCTGGTCCTCGTCATAAAGCAGCAAGAGCTGCTGGTCTCTATTCAGCAGACGGTGCAATGGTAATCAAGAAATCTGATGAAAACCCATTAATGGATGTATTCTATAACGGATATTTCAAAGGAAAAGCTCACGAATTATTACACAATCACAAATAATAATATGAAAAAGGGGAGAAGTGGATATGCTTCTCTTCTTTTTTTGATGTAATTTATAGATTTAAACTATATATAAACTTTTGAAAACCTATTGGTTTAAAACAAAATGAGAAATATAATGTGTAGGTAAGCGAGGATATCGATACTGGTATATCGATATGGGATGGTGGCTTGATAATAGGAAAAGAATAACAAGGAGAAAAAATGGAGTCGAAGAAAGTCTCGAATAATATGCTTGCGAGAATGCCGATTTATTTAAACTATATTAAAGCGCTTCCTAAAAGCACAAAGAATATATCTGCAACAAAAATTGCAAGTGCATTAGGATTGGGAGAGGTTTCGGTGCGCAAAGATCTTGCAAAGGTTTCAGATGGCGGACGATGTAAGTTGGGTTATCCGTGCGATGAACTGATTAGGGATATAGAATCGTTTTTGGGAATAAAAAATACAATTGATGTGGTTGTTGCAGGAAAAGGTGAAATGCTTCAACTGTTACTTGCCTACGGAGGATTTGAAAGTGCCGGGTTAAATGTTGTAGCCGGATTTGATACCCAGGCAAATAAAAAATGTAATATAGAAGAGAAACCCATTTATCCAATCAATCGATTGGAAAGCTTCTGTAAGGAAAATGATGTACGTATTGGAATTATTATGGTTCCGGCGGAGGAAGCACAGGATATTTGTGATCAGCTGGTTTCTACAGGAGTAGACGGAATTTGGAATTTTACACCAGTGCATTTAAAGGTTCCGGAACATGTGGTGCTTCAAACCGAAAGCTTTACCGCTTCTATTACAAAGCTGCGTATGCAGATTAAGGAAAAGAATGCAGCATCCTAACTATTTTGTTATCTAAGCACATGGATAAATATAGAAAGAAAAAACGGAGAAACACAAGAATGTTTCGCCGTTTTTTTGTTTTTGTAAAGAATGATCAATCTATTGTTTTTTAGGGAAAGAGTTTCGAATGGCGTTCATAACATTTTCACGGAACTGCCAGATAGACGGTTCCAGCCATTTGTCGTACAGAATGCACATATAAAGTGCCTGGTGCCAGTTCTCCAGACGAACAAAACGTATGTTTTCGTGTTCACAAATACAGGAATCCGGAATGAAGGCAATTCCGACGCCGGAAGCGACCATATCCAGTGCCGCCTGTGCGGTGTTTACCTGGCAGACAACATTTTCGTCGGTCGGAGATCCGGTTGCCCATTCTTTGAAACTGTTTCCTACATCGTAATTAAAAACGACCTGTGGAAGTGAGATGATTTCTTCCGGCTGAATGATCTCTTTATCCGCAAGTGGATGCGATGCCGGGAGTGCAATGTAAAAATGTCGTTTGCATAAAATACGGAAATGGAAGCTTGGGTCTCTGGATGTGGAGTCAACAATGGCCATATCCAGCTTTTCCTGGCGTAAAAGTGACATCAGGTTCTCTGCAGAACTTTCCGTGATCTGCATACGGATTCGTTTGTTTTCCTGAATATATCTGGTAATGGTATCTGCAGCTGCGCCGGCTAGAGTTCCGGATACAACTCCCAGACGAATAACAATTGGAGCATCCTCTTTGCTGTCTCGCAGGATACGGGAAGCGGAATGGAGTTCTTTGAGTGCCATGTCCACTTTTTGCTGATAAAAACGGCCATGGTCGGTGAGGCGCACATTTCGGCCTACTTTTTCGAAGAGTTTGATTCCTCCCAATTCATTTTCCAGATTATGAATGGCGCTGCTTAAGGAAGGCTGGGAGATGCCAAGTTGGGCAGCTGCCTGTGTGTAATGTTCCGTCTCGGCAAGTACGGAAAAGTAAAGCAAATAGTTATAGTTCATATAGGTAATCCTTTATTGATATTAAAATATTAATAGATTAAAACTATGGATATTGTAACATATTTTTATTGTTTTTCGCAAGAGGGATGGATATAATGAGCAGGATAAAAAGAACGGAGACATAAGATGTTTACATTATGTAAAAAAAGAAAACTACATATGTCTATATATTTGGGCATCCCCGGATAACGGGGATGCCCAAATTTTTTTAACGATACCTTGGTATCAATAAAACTTTTATCAATAAATTTCTATTTAATAAGGAGGCTAATTATGGGTCATATCAGCGAAGCAGGTGTAAAGAAGATTTGCGAAATCTGTGACAGATACGTAAACGAAAAAACACCACTTATGATGATCTTAAGTGACATCCAGAATGAATACGGATATATTCCGTTGGATGTGCAGCAAATTGTATCTGAGAAGACTGGCATTTCCGTAGCTGAAATTTACGGTGTTGTAACATTTTATTCATTCTTCTCTTTAGAACCAAAAGGAAAATATGTGATTGGATGCTGTCTTGGTACAGCATGCTATGTAAAAGGTGCTCAGCAGATTATTGATAAATTTTCTGAAATTCTTGGAGTTGCTCCAGGTGAAACAACTGCTGACGGTTTATTTACAATTGATGCACTTCGATGCATCGGTGCATGCGGCATTGCTCCGGCAGTTTCCATTAATGGCAAAGTATATCCAAAGATGACAGTCGATATGGTTGCATCTGGTGTGGAAGAATATCGGGCGATGGGAGGTAACAACTAATGAAAAATTTTAATGAATTAGATGCGAAAATCTGTAGCTGTACAGATGCCCTGAATGCAAAACTGGATGGTTCTAATGGAAAACGTGCCATTTTACTTTGTGGAGGTACAGGATGTCTTTCTTCTAACTCTTTAGATATCAAAGCAGCTTTTGAAGAATTAGTTGCAAAAAATCAGATGGAAGACAAAGTGACAGTAAACATCGTTGGATGTTTTGGTTTCTGTTCACAGGGTCCGTTCGTAAAAATTTATCCGGAAGATACGCTCTATCGTCTTGTAAAACCAGAAGATGTAGAAGAAATTTTTGAAAAAGACATTCTTGGTGGAGAAGTTGTAGAACGTCTTTTATATGTGGAACCATTAACTGGTGAAAAAGTAGCAAAACAGGAAGACATTAACTTCTATAAAAAACAGCGCCGTATTGCTCTTCACGGCGGCGGTGTAATTAACCCGGAAGATATTGAAGAAGCAATGGGTTACGGTGCATTCCAGGGCTTAAAACGTGCTCTTTCAATGGAACCAAAGGAAGTTATCGATGAAGTTTTAGCAGCAGGGCTTCGCGGTCGTGGTGGTGCAGGTTTCCCGACAGGTCGTAAATGGTTCTTCGCTTATGCAAATGAAGCTGATCAGAAATATGTTGTATGTAATGGTGACGAAGGTGATCCAGGTGCATTTATGGATCGTTCGATCTTAGAAGGAAATCCATATGCTGTCATCGAAGGTATGATGATTGCAGGTTATGCAATCGGTGCTACAGAAGGTTACTTCTATGTACGTGCAGAATATCCAATTGCGGTAAATCGTCTTCAGAATGCAATTAATCAGATGAACGAAGCAGGTATCCTTGGCGAAAACATCATGGGTTCAGGATTCAGCTTCCAGGCACATATCCGTCTTGGTGCCGGTGCCTTCGTATGTGGTGAAGAAACAGCACTCTTAAATTCTATCGAAGGTAAGAGAGGTATGCCACGTCCACGTCCACCTTTCCCAGCAGTGAAAGGTCTTTGGGGCAAACCAACCATCGTAAATAACGTTGAAACACTTGCATGTGTTCCATACATTTTAAGAGAAGGTGCAGACGAATTTGCAAACTGCGGTACAGAAAAATCCAAAGGAACAAAAGTATTTGCTCTTGGCGGTAAAGTAAATAATGTTGGTCTTGTGGAAATTCCTATGGGAACAACACTTCGTGAATTAATCTATGATATCGGTGGCGGTATTCCAGATGGCAAAGAATTCAAGGCGATTCAGACAGGTGGACCTTCAGGAGGATGCTTAACGGCAGCGGACTTAGATGAAGCAATCGACTTTGATAACCTTGTTGCACGCGGATCCATGATGGGTTCCGGTGGTGCCATCGTTATGGATGAAGATAACTGTATGGTTGACGTTGCAAAATTCTATATGGAATTCATTTGTGATGAATCCTGTGGTAAATGTACACCATGCCGTATCGGAACAAAACGTATGTTAGAAATCCTGACACGTATCACGGAAGGTAATGGTACAATGCAGGATTTAGAAGAATTAGAAGAACTTGGAAATGCTGTAAAAGCAAACTCTTTATGTGCCCTTGGTCAGACTGCAGCAAATCCAATTATCTCTACAATGACACATTTCCGTGATGAATACATTGCACACATCGTTGACAAGAAATGTCCTGCAAAAGTTTGTAAGAACCTTATGAACTACGTAATCGAACAGGACAACTGCGTTGGTTGTGGCAGATGTGCGAAAGCATGTCCAGCGGATGCAATTCAGAAAACAGATTATATTGCTCCAGGCAAGAAACTTCCTTCTTATCAGATCGATACAACAAAATGTGTGAAATGTGGTGCTTGTATGGCAACCTGCCGTCCAAAAGCAATCACAAAGAAGTAATTGGGAGGATTTAAAAAATGGCTAAAGTGAATATCAAAATCGAAGGCGTAGCTTATCAGGTAGAAGAAGGTTTAACCATTCTTGAAGCAGCAAAAGCCTGTGGCTATGAAATTCCTTCTTTATGTGCATTCAATCATGGGGAATGCTCCAACGGCTCCTGCCGCGTATGTCTGGTAGAAGTAAAAGGCGCAAGAGGTCTGGTTGCTTCTTGTGTATACCCGGTGAATGAAGGAATGGAAATTACAATCTCCAGTCCAAAGGCTGCAGAAGCACGTCGTGTATCTGTAGAATTATTACTTTCCAATCACAATCAGAACTGTCAGCAGTGTGATAAGAATGGTCAGTGTGAACTTCTTCATGTGGCAAGCGTTACAGGTGCCCGTGAAGGACGTTATCAGGGCGTGAAAACTCCTGTAACTGTTGATGAACTGACACCATCCATCGTTCGTGATACATCCAAATGTATTCTCTGTGGACGTTGTGTTGCAAGATGCCAGAATGCTCATGGAATGGGAATCTTAGGATTTGAAAACCGTGGATTTAAGACAATCGTTGCACCAGCAGAAAACCGCTCTATGGCAAATTCTCCATGTATCTTATGTGGACAGTGTGTCAGCGTATGTCCAACAGGTGCATTAATGGAAAAATCTGAAATTAGTAAAGTTGACGCTGCAATGAAAGCGGGCAAACATGTGGTTGTTCAGACTGCACCTGCAGTTCGTGCAGCACTTGGCGAAGAATTTGGTATGCCTGTTGGAACAGCAGTAACTGGAAAAATGGTTGCAGCATTAAAACGTCTTGGCTTCGACAAGGTTTACGATACAAATTTTGCAGCTGACCTTACAATCATGGAAGAAGGTACAGAATTATTGGGACGTATCCAGAATGGTGGTACACTTCCAATGATCACATCCTGCTCACCAGGCTGGATCAACTATGCAGAATACA
Organism: uncultured Lachnoclostridium sp.; assembly: GCA_964650775.1. Classification (GTDB taxonomy): domain Bacteria; phylum Bacillota; class Clostridia; order Lachnospirales; family Lachnospiraceae; genus HGM12587. The sequence continues at coordinate 7,852 of CAZYUZ010000087.1, forward strand.
ATTATGGAGATTTACTCGGACATTTATCTTCTTGTAAGTCACCGCATCAGATGCAGGGAGCGATCATTAAATCTTATTATGCAGAAAAGAATGGTCTTGATCCAAAAGACATCTTTGTTGTATCTATCATGCCATGTACTGCAAAGAAAGACGAAAAAGAACGTGACCAGATGCAGGTTGACGGAATCAAAGATGTTGATGCAGTTCTTACAACAAGGGAGCTTGCCCGCATGATCAAACGTGCAGGTATTATTTTTAACCGTCTTCCAGATGAAGAATTTGATCAGGACCTGATGGGAGATTACACAGGTGCAGGTGTTATTTTCGGTGTTACCGGTGGTGTTATGGAAGCAGCACTCCGTACCGTTTACTTTGTATTAACAGGAAAAGAACACGAAGCAATTAAATTT
>CAZYUZ010000088.1:0-8082 GCA_964650775.1 uncultured Lachnoclostridium sp.
AATACTATCGTCCGCCTCAGGGAAAATACAGCCTGCAGAACCTGAAAATGGCAAAAGAACTGGGATATCACACCTTTTTCTGGAGTCTCGCCTATGTGGACTGGAATCAGGATGCGCAGGCCTCTCATGAGGAAGCCTTTGATAAACTGTTAAAGCGAGTTCATTCCGGAGCAATCGTTCTTTTACATAATACTTCCACTACAAATGCGGAAATCATGGATGAACTGCTGACAAAATGGGAAGAGGACGGCTATACTTTTGGAACGCTGGATGAGTTGATTTGATTGGCATGTTGTGAAAAAAGCATAAAAAATTCTTAAATTTCATGTTTTTTCTTACATTTTTGTTGCATGAAAGGCAAAAAAACTTTACAATAGGTAGAAGACGATTCTTTACGATGATGAAGGACGTTCATATTTTATAACGAAGATAAACTTTCGGAGGAAAGACCTATGAAAACATTATGGAATAGTCTGCTTATCGCACTTGCCATGTATTCCAAAATTCCAGTGCCAAATGTAGAGCTGTCAAAGGAAAACATGAAATACACATGGTGCTTTTTCCCGCTGGTTGGAGCAGTGATTGGAGGTATTTTGTGCGGATGGCGTATTGCATATCCATATCTTTGCAATGGTAATTTATTACCTGCAGTAGTCTTTGTGATCGTACCGGTAGTCATTTCCGGTGGTGTCCATGTAGACGGATTTATCGATACGGTGGATGCGATTTGTTCCAAGAAACCTATGGAAGGCAAGCTGGAAATCCTGAAAGATATTCACACAGGTTCTTTTGCAATAATCATTACGCTTGCATACTTCTGTGTTGCGTTGGGAGTTTGGAGTGAAATGCCAATCGATGCAGTTCCGATTCTTGCAGTTGGTTTTGTACTTTCAAGAGCGTTGAATGTATTATCTTATGTGATTTTTCCACATGCAAAAACAAATAAACGTCTTCCTGCTTTTGAAGATGCATCACATAAAAAGACAATAGGAATTGTTGCAGTGATTTATATCGTGATTTGTGTGGTATTGATGTGTTATTTTGATCCAATGTATGGAAGCGTTGGCGTATTAGGTGCAGCACTTTCTTTTGCATACTATTATTACACATCCAAGAAGCATTTCGGCGGAATCACTGGAGCTGTGGGCGGATTTTTCGTTCAGGTATGTGAGCTTGTGATTCCATGTTTAGTTTTAGTTGCATGGAAGTTTTTATAAGAATCTTATAAGAGCTGTAAAAAGAGAAGAGTTCATTACAGGCGGAGGCTTTTTGGTAAAGAAGGCTTCCGCTGTTTTACAAATAAAAGGAGAAAAATTTATGCCAATTAGAATTCAGAATGATTTACCAGCCAGAGGGCTTTTGGAAGAAGAAAACATCTTTGTCATGGACGAAAAACGTGCCATTAATCAGGAAATCCGTCCATTGAAAGTAGGTATTTTAAACCTGATGCCTTTAAAGGAGGATACAGAGCTTCAGCTGCTTCGTTCCTTTTCAAATACACCAATTCAGGTGGATGTAACTTTTATTACCATGACAAATCATGAGTCAAAGAATACCTCCTCCAGCCATATTAATAAGTTTTATGAAACTTTTCAGGATGTGAAAAAACGTCGTTTTGATGGTCTGATTATTACTGGTGCACCAGTGGAACATTTACCATTTGAAGAAGTGGATTATTGGGAAGAGTTAAAGGAAGTGTTTGATTGGAGCGAAACCCATGTAACTTCTACATTACACATCTGTTGGGGAGCGCAGGCAGCATTATACTATCACTATGGATTGCAGAAACAAATGCTTCCACAGAAGCTGTTCGGAATTTACCAGCATAAGGTGCAGCATAGAAGAGAACCGCTGGTACGTGGATTTGATGATTATTTTGTAGCACCACACTCCCGCCACACAACTGTATCCAGAGATGCCATCGCAAATTGTCCGGCGCTTAAGATTATGGCAGAATCACCGGAGGCTGGCGTGTTTATCTGTATGGCTGAAAACGGAAAGAAAATTTTCGTCATGGGACATCCGGAGTATGACCGTGTGACACTGGATAAAGAATACAGAAGAGATAAAGCAAAGGGACTGGATATTCAGGTGCCGAAGAACTACTATCCGGATGATGATCCGGATAAGAGACCGTTGTTACAGTGGAGAGCCCATGCGAACACCCTGTATACAAACTGGCTGAATTACTATGTATACCAGATCACACCATATATCTGGGAGGATGAAGAATAATGGCGACCAGATGTGAAGAATGCGCATATTTTGTATATGACGAGGAATATGAAGAATATTTATGTGAAATTGATCTGGATGAAGATGAGGTAGCACGTTTTTACAGTGATGCTCATTATAACTGCCCATACTACCGCAACGGGGATGAGTATAAGGTAGTAAGACACCAGATGTAGTCGTTGGAAGGTATGAAATAACTTTCAACAACCGAAAATTTGCTTGAAATTTTCGGAATAAAAGAGAAAAGAGGAAGAAACTTATGTATTCACAGAAGATGTATGAACTTGGAAGTAAAAAATCCACTATCCGCGCGATTTTTGAGTATGGCAAAGCGCGCGCAGCAATCGTAGGAGAAGAAAATATCTACGATTTCAGCCTTGGAAATCCAAATGTGCCAACACCGGAATTCGTAAAACAGGCAATCATTGATATTTTAAATGAAGAAGAACCATGTGATGTTCATGGTTATACAGTGGCAGCTGGAGATCCAGCAGTGCGTACAACACTGGCAAACAGCCTGAATGAACGCTTTGGTACAAATTTTGGTATGCAGAATTTATTTATGACAGCGGGTGCAGCAGCATCTATCACCATCTGCTTTAAAGCGCTGGCTGAGGAAGGTGACAATTTTATCACATTTGCACCATATTTCCCGGAATATAAATGTTTCGTGGAATCTGTAGGAAGCGAATTAAAAGTTGTTCCTGCAAATATTGACACATTCCAGATCAACTTTGAAAAATTTGAAGAAATGATTGATGTGCATACAAAAGGCATCATCATCAACTCTCCAAATAACCCAAGTGGTGCCGTGTATTCAGAAGAAACAATTAAAAAACTTGCTGATATTTTAACTAAGAAATCAGAAGAATATGGTCATCCAATTTTTATTATTTCAGATGAACCATACAGAGAAGTGGTTTATGACGGAGCAGAAGTTCCATATGTACCAAACTATTATGACAATACACTGGTTTGTTACTCTTACAGCAAATCCTTCTCACTTGCAGGAGAACGTATCGGTTATATCGTAGTGCCGAATGAAGTGACAGAATTTGCATGTATTTATGCATCAATTGCCGGTGCAGCAAGAGTTTTAACACATGTAAATGCGCCATCTCTTTTCCAGAAAGTAGTTGCGAGATGTGCAGGAAAACCTTCTGATATCAGTATTTATGAAAAGAACAGAGAGTTATTATACAATGGTCTTGTGGAAGCGGGAATTACCTGTGTGAAGCCACAGGGAGCATTTTATCTCTTCCCAAGAAGCTTAGAAGACGACGACAGAGCATTCTGTGAAAAAGCAAAAGCTTATGATCTGCTTTTGGTACCAGGCAGCGATTTTGGATGTCCGGGACATTTTAGAGCTTCTTACTGTATCAAGACATCAACGATTGAAAAATCATTACCTGTATTTAAGAAATTTGTAGAAGAAGTTTACGGAAAATAATCATAAAGAAAAAGAAGAAAGCGGTGGCTAGTTTGCAACCGCTTTCTTCTTTTTATAATTTTTTGAAAGTTTACGAAAGATGGTTTTTCGACCGATAAAACCGACGATACGTACCACAATGATGCCGGCAAGTACGCCGATGCTGTCAATCATAACATCTTTTTTAGAAGGACCGCGTCCTGCAACCAGTGACTGATGATACTCATCACCGCATGCGAATGCAACACAGAAAGCGCCTGCAACGATCATCAGTGGAATTCCACGAAGTCCATAGACATATAATGGAAAGGATACTGATACAGCCAGCAGGAAATAAAGTCCCATGTGCGCAAATTTTCTGATTAAAAAATGAATCAGGTCCGCGTAGTGAAGAATCTCTTCCGTAGTCAGCGCATGATCAAAAACTTTTGCAGCAATTTCTACCACCTTGATGCTTACCTTTAAACTTAAGCCTGCGCTGGTAACACCGTCCTGACCGGATAAATGATAAATAAGACACATCATGCCGATTGCCGGTAAAAAGGAAAGCGGCTTTAGCATGGCTCTTAAAAATGTTTTCAACATAATAACCTCGAATGATAAATGATACTCAATATTGTAGAAAAGTTTTTCCTCAAATTGACATCTATAGATATAGCACCGGAAAATCGAAAAGTAAAGGGTCTTCATAAAGTTTTAAGAAAACCATAAGAAAGAACGGGGCGCATTTACAATAGAAAAATATTGCATTTTTACGAAAAATATGATAAAATCGCGCATGGTAAAGAGTAATCAAAAAGCAACGATAAATGCGTTGCTTCTTTTTATGTTATAAGTAAGATGCAGTATTGTGCATACTCTGAAAGGAAGAATCTCATGAAAAGTAACATTGTGTTAATCGGGATGCCGGGAGTCGGAAAAAGTACAATCGGTGTTATTCTGGCAAAAATCCTTGGTTATCATTTTCTGGATTCTGATATTGTGATTCAGGAAAGAGAAGGAAAACGCCTTCACCAGATTATTTCTGAGGCTGGAACAGAAGGATTTTTAAAAATTGAAAATGATGTCAATGCTTCCTTAAATGCAGAGCGAACGATCATTGCCACCGGTGGAAGTGCTGTATATGGTAAAGAAGCGATGGCGCATTTTAAAGAAATCGGTGAAGTGGTATATTTGAAAGCTGATTACAAGACGATCAGCAGGAGACTTGGAAATCTGGAAAAGCGAGGCGTAGCTTTAAAACCGGGGCAGACGCTAAAAGACCTGTTTGATGAGAGAACAAAGCTTTATGAAAGCTATGCAGATGTGATCGTGGATGAAAAAGGTCTTGGCACGGAAGAAACGATTGGAGCAGTACTGCGAAGCCTGAACTTATTGAACGAAATTTAGAAAGAGAGGAAGTATGCTTCATACTTTAGAACATGTATTTGTACACGTGATAGAAGATAATATCAGTATTATCCCATTTTTATTTGTGACCTACTGTATTATGGAATCTATGGAACAAGCGGTAGCCTCAAAAACAGAGGGTGCGGTGAAATATTCCGGGAAAATGGGACCTCTTTTTGGTGGAATTTTAGGAATTATTCCGCAGTGTGGATTTTCGGCTGCGGCAGCAAGTTTTTATTCAGGTGGTGTCATCACTTTGGGAACATTGCTTGCCATTTTTTTATCCACATCTGATGAAATGTTACCGATTCTTATTTCGCGGACAGTTCCTGTTGTCTCAATTTTGAAAATTCTAGGCGTAAAAGCACTGATTGGCGTAGCCGCAGGTTTTCTTGTGGATTTTGGATTAAAAAGAATTGGAAAAGGTCATGTGGTGCAGAAGCACATTCATGATTTGTGTGAGCAGGAGCATTGCCATTGTGAGGAAGAAGAGTCTTCCATTTGGAAATCGGCACTGATTCATACGGCAAAAGTTTTTGGATTTATTTTTATTGTTTCAGTACTGTTAAATCTGGTACTGGAATGTGGAGGCGAGGATGTGCTGGAGTGGTTTGCAAATAACAACTCCGTACTTGCAGCGATACTGACCGGTATGGTAGGTCTTGTACCTAATTGTGCGGCTTCCGTGATCATTACTCAGCTGTATTTAAAGCAGCTGATCAGTGCAGGTGCCATGATGGCAGGACTGTTGGTTGGTGCAGGTGTGGGTGTTCTGGTACTTTTTAGAACGAACCGCCCGGTAAAACAGAATGTGAAAATTGTGGGACTGCTTTACGTAATCGGTGTAATAGCAGGACTTCTCATTGATTTGATAGGAATTACATTTTAACGATGAATATTTTAACAGCAGAACATTTAAAAAAATCATATACAGAACGACTGTTGTTTGACGACGCAAGCTTTTATCTCCATGAGGGAGAGAAGGTGGGGATTTTAGGAATCAACGGTACCGGAAAATCCACTCTTTTAAAGATTCTTGCAGGGATGGAAGAACCGGAAGAAGGAAAGGTGGTGCTTGCGAATCATGTGGTACTGCGCTATTTGCCGCAGCATCCATCATTCAAGGAAGGTCAGACGGTTTTAGAAGCAGTTTTGGATGTACACAAAGGAGATGAAACTCTTTATAATCTGGAAGCCGATGCAAAGACCATGATGACAAAGCTTGGAATTACAGACTTTTCTCAGCCTGTAGAGCAGCTGTCTGGCGGACAAAAGAAACGTCTTGCACTGGTGGCAGCATTAGTTGCACCTGCAGATATTCTGGTTTTGGACGAACCGACGAACCATTTGGACAATGCAATGGCAGACTGGCTGGAAGAATTCCTAAAAAAATGGCGTGGAGCCCTGATTATGGTTACTCACGACAGATATTTCCTTGACAGTGTGACAAATCGTATTGTGGAAATTGACAAAGGGAAAATCTACAGCTACGAGACCAATTATTCGGGATTTTTACAGTTAAAAGCGGACAGAGAAGCCAGCGCATTGGCAACAGAGAGAAAACGCCAGTCCATTTTACGCGTGGAACTTGAGTGGATGATGCGAGGTGCAAGAGCCCGTTCTACAAAGCAGAAAGCGCATATCCAGAGATATGAAAACTTAAAAGCGCAGGAAGCGCCAAAGTTTGATGCAAAAATTGAGATTTCATCGGTATCCTCCCGTATGGGAAGAACTACCATTGAGCTGGATTCTTTAAGCAAATCTTATGGAGATAAAGTACTTTTTAAGGATTTTACTTATTATTTTCTTAAGAATGACAGAATTGGGTTCCTTGGAGCCAATGGATGTGGTAAAACTACTTTAATGAAGGTCATTGCTGGTCAGATAGAACCCGATGAAGGTACAGTGACAGTTGGTCAGACTGTAAAGATTGGTTATTATACTCAGGAAATCGCGCAGGATCAGAGCGCAGGCATTGCATACATGGATCCATCCATGAGAGTCATTGATTATATTAAGCAGACAGCGGAATATGTGATGACAGAAGATGGTCGTGTATCTGCATCAAAGATGCTGGAACGATTTTTATTCCCACCGGAAGAGCAGTATAACTTTATCGGTAAGCTTTCAGGAGGAGAGAAGCGTCGATTAAATCTGCTTCGCGTGCTGATGGAAGCGCCGAACGTATTGATTCTCGATGAACCGACCAACGATCTGGATGTTACCACACTGACAATTCTGGAAGATTATTTGGATCATTTTGATGGAATTGTTATTACGGTATCCCATGACCGATATTTTTTAGACCGCATTGTAAAACGTATCTTTGCCTTTGACGGTAAAGGAAATTTACGTCAGCACGAAGGCGGATATACAGAATATGCGGCAAGAATTGCTGCGGAAGCTCCGGAAGAAGTGGTAAAGGCACCTGCCAAAAAAGGTGTGGATACCCGTGTGAAGGAAAAGAAATTAAAATTTACTTATAAAGAACAAAAAGACTATGAAACCATTGAAAGTGACATTGCGGCACTGGAAGAAAAAATCGAAGAGTTGGAAAACTCTATGAGTAAATTTGCCAGTGATTTCGTAAAACTAAATCAGATAGTCAAAGAAAAAGAGGAAACAGAAGCACTTTTGGAAGAAAAAATGGACCGCTGGATGTATTTAGAGGATCTGAAAGCCCAAATTGATGCTCAGTAATAAAAGGAGTAAAAAATGGCTAACATTAAACAAGAGATTGAAAAAAGACGTACCTTTGCCATCATTTCTCACCCGGATGCTGGTAAGACAACGTTAACTGAAAAATTCTTATTATACGGTGGTGCGATTAATTTGGCAGGTTCCGTAAAGGGAAAAGCAACTGCAAGACACGCGGTTTCTGACTGGATGGAAATCGAAAAACAGAGAGGTATTTCTGTAACTTCCTCTGTACTGCAGTTTAACTATGACAATTATTGTATCAATATTCTTGATACCCCCGGACATCAGGACTTCTCCGAGGATACTTACCGTACACTGATGGCGGCGGA